>JBCCRF010000067.1:0-11330 GCA_039208305.1 Pseudomonadota bacterium | reverse complement strand
GCCATTGCAGGAAATGCTGACGATCCCACCTTCGATAATACAGTTCCAGCGCCGTAACAGTATTATCGAAGGTGGGATCGTCAGCAGTTCCTGCACTGGCAGTGATCTCGGCACGGTCCTGTTTCAACGCAATCTCGAAGGCCGCCGCGAAATGTCCGCTTTCGATAGCTTCGAAGTGCGGCAGGCCCATCGGGCCGTCCCAGTTCACCAGTTCCGGTTTGATCGTATCGCTCATGCTATCGGCCTCTGTGGAAAATCTCGAAGCCAAGATTTAGGAAGCAAAATGCTGCGCTGCAAACGGCTTGCCCACTGGCATGTGCGGCCATCTGGCCTACATGGGAGCATGTTCTTCCCGCTAGCGAATCATTGCCATGCGTGACCGCCTTGCCGCTTTGCTCAACGACCGCCGCTTTGAATACGCGATCATCGCGCTGGTGGTCATCAACGCCATCGTGTTGGGGCTGGAGACCTATCCCGGGCTGATGGCGTCCATCGGCCCGTTCCTGATCGCGCTGGACAACGGGATACTCGCCATCTTCGTGGTGGAATTGCTGATGCGTTTTTACGTGCATCGGCTGCGTTTCTTCCACGATCCATGGCGCATCTTCGACCTCGTGGTGGTGGGCATCGCGCTCATTCCAACGACGGGGGGCCTGTCGGTTCTGCGCGCTCTGCGCGTGCTCCGCATCCTGCGCCTGATCTCCGTTATCCCTTCGCTGCGAAAAGTGGTGACGGGCCTCGTGGCGGCTCTGCCTGGCATGGGCTCCATCGTGGTGCTGATGCTGCTGGTCTTTTACGTGTTCGCAGTCATGGCAACGAAGCTGTTCGGCGGCGCCTTCCCGCAATGGTTCGGCTCGCTCGGCTTATCCGCCTACTCGCTGTTCCAGATCATGACGCTGGAAAGCTGGTCCATGGGTATCGTGCGCCCGGTGATGGAAGCCTTCCCCTGGGCCTGGGCCTTCTTCATCCCCTTTATCATGTCCACCACCTTCACGGTGCTGAACCTGTTCATCGGTATCATCGTCGCCGCCATGCAGAAGGAGCACGACGAGATCGCCGATGATGCCAGGAACCAGCTGCAGTCCGATCAGGAGGTCATTCTGGCTGAAGTACGTGCCCTGCGGTCTGAACTGGCAGATATGCGCAAAGAGCGGAGTTAGACCGCCTCTAGTGTCTCAGGGTCCATCCCACCCATGCGACACACTTCCTTCCACTCATCCGGCTTCACGGGCTGAACGGATAACCGCATCGACGTGACCAGTGACATATCGGACAGTTTCTCGTTCGCCTTCACCGCCTTCAGCGTCACCGGCTCCGGCATGTCGGCGAGTGCACGCACGTGCACACAATCCCAGCGTTCGTCATCGGTGGTGCTGTCAGGTGCGCTTTCGGCTGAGACCTCCACCACGCCGACCACCTCCAATCCCTCGTTAGAGTGGTAGAAGAAACCACGGTCGCCCACCTTCATGTCACGCATGAAATTGCGGGCCTGATAATTGCGGATGCCATCCCACTCCTCACCAGCCTCACCCTTGGCTTTTTGCTGGTCCCAGGACCATTTGAACGGTTCGGATTTGAAGAGCCAGTATTGCATTGTCAGGAGCCTTAGCTTTCTCGCGTGAGCGGACGGGCCAGCAGATGGCGCACGGCATCGGGCGCGTCCAGATCACCATTCAGGATTGCACAGACCATGTCTATGATCGGCGTGTCGACGCTGGCCTCGCGGGCAATCTGACGCGCTTGGCGGACAGTATGAACACCCTCGGCCAGCGGTCTGTCGGAGAGGTCCTCGCCCTTTGCCAGCGCCTCGCCATACGCAAAATTGCGCGATTGTGACGACCCGCATGTGAGCACCAGATCGCCGAGACCGGACAAGCCCGTCAGCGTTTCCGCCCGCGCGCCTCGGGCGACGGCCAAGCGCGTCATCTCCGCAAAACCGCGCGCGATCAACGCGGCCTCCGCGCTCGCACCAAGCTTCAGCCCACGCGTGATGCCGACAGCAACAGCCATGATGTTTTTCAACGCGCCTCCCAATTCCACACCTACCAGATCGGTGCTGGCGTAGAGGCGAAGGTTTTCGGTGGACAGGGTCTGGCAAAGGCTGGTTGCCGTTTGCTCGTCTTTCGCTACCAGCGTCACCGCCGTCGGCAATCGGCGCGCGACATCGCGAGCAAAGCTCGGGCCGGAGAGCGCAGCGATGGACCGCCCTGGCAGCAGTTCCTCAACGATCTGCGCCGGTGACGCCAGCGTCTCCCGCTCGATACCCTTGGCGCAAAGAACAAGCGTAGCATCGCTCGCAATATGGCCCGCGATCCTCGCCAGCACATCGCGCAGCGCCTGTGTGGGGATGACAAGTGCGACGGTGGAGATGCCTTCGAGTTCAGACGGATCGCCCGTAACCCTGATGCGTTTCGACAGCGGTATGCCCGGCAGATAGGGTCGGTTCTCACCCGCTTCCTTGAGCGTGTCCGCAGTGATGTGATCCCGTGCCAGCAGCATCACGCTGTTGCCGTCTAGCGCCCAGCCTTGCGCCAGCGCTGTGCCCCACGCGCCTGCGCCGATCACGGCGATCTCAGTCACGCTTTCGCTCCCTTACGTCCGCCGCCATAGCTCTTAGCATGTCGACCCGCTGCATCCGGGTCCAGCGGCCAACGGGGGCGGATCGTATCATCGGCCGGTTCCACCAGTCCGACGCGCAACCGCTCCAACCCTGCCCAAGCGATCATCGCAGCGTTGTCGGTGCATAGCGCCATGGGCGGCGCAATCCAGCGCCAGCCACCGTGATCCGCCACCGCCTGCAGCCGCGTCCGCAGCATCGTATTGGCCGCGACCCCGCCCGCCACAACCACGACACCGACGCGGCCCTGCTCCTGCTCGAACCGCTCGAAGGCGCGGGCCACGCGGTCCTCAAGCACATCGGCAACAGCAGCCTGAAAGGAGGCGCAGATGTCAGCGACATGCGCACCGGGTTCCATCGTCGCCTTTCTGACAGCCGTCTTCAGGCCGGAAAAGCTCATGTCCAGCGCGTCACGCCCCCTCAGCGGGCGAGGGAAATCGTAAGCTGTCGGATCGCCATCGCGAGCGGCCTTTTCCACCTGCGGCCCACCGGGATAGGGCAGGCCAAGTAACTTCGCCGTCTTGTCGAAAGCCTCCCCCAGCGCATCGTCGATGGTGGTAGCCCAGCGCTCATAGTCACCGACACCTGCTACCCGCAGAATCTGTGTGTGACCGCCGGAGACGAGCAGCAGCAGATAGGGAAAAGACACGCTATCCGTCAGCCGCGCCGTCAGGGCATGACCCTCAAGATGATTCACCGCAACCAGCGGCTTTCCGTGCACGGCGGCTATGGCGCGGGCCGTCATCGTGCCGACGATCAGCCCGCCAGCCAGCCCGGGGCCAGAAGTGACGGCGATGGCATCGCAATCAGAGAAACTCGTGTCGGCCTCCGACAGCGCCTGCTCGATGACCGGGCCGATCGTGTCCAGATGAGCGCGCGCTGCGATCTCCGGCACCACACCGCCGAAGGGCGCGTGATCCTCGATCTGGCTGAACACGATATTGGAGGCGATGTCGCCCGCGCCATCGGTGCGGCTGCGTACGACGCTGGCGGCCGTCTCGTCGCAGCTCGTTTCAATGCCCAGTATGGTCAGTCGCTCGCTCATAGCGGGCGAAGTAACACCGCCACGGGGCTGCGCCAACTCTAGGGTCATCCACTACCAATTCGTGGGGCAATCCTTGGTACGGCTTGTCCGCCCCGCGCGGCTTCGCCATACCGCCTGCATCCGCTTCCTCCCGTATCGGACATGCCCGCCATGGCCATTGCCTCCCGCCAATTCGCCGCTCCCGATCAGGTCAAAATCCGCCGCGCTCTGCTGTCGGTTTTCGACAAGACAGGCCTCGTGGACCTCGCCCGCACCCTTCACGAGCAGGGTGTGGAACTGCTCTCCACCGGTGGCTCGTCAAAGGCGATTGCAGAGGCCGGTCTGCCGGTGCGGGACGTGTCAGATGTGACCGGTTTTCCCGAAATCATGGACGGACGGGTGAAGACGCTGCACCCCGGCGTGCATGGCGGCCTACTCGGTATTCGTGATGCGGATGACCACGTCGCCGCGATGAAAGAGCACGGCATTCCCGCCATCGATATGCTGGTGGTCAACCTCTACCCATTCGAAGAGGTGATGAAGAGCGGAGCGGACGCGGCCACCATCGTGGAGAATATCGATATCGGCGGCCCAGCCATGCTGCGCGCAGCGGCGAAGAACCACGCTTATGTCACCGTCGTGACCAGCCCGGACGACTACACAACGGTGCTGGAGGAGATGGCCGCGCAGAACGGCGCGACAAGCCTCGCCACCCGGCAGCGATTGGCGCAGGCGACCTATGCCCGCACCGCCGCCTATGACGCGGCGATTTCCAACTGGATGGCGGTAGCCTTATCAATCGATACGCCCCCGTCACGTGCCATCGGCGGGCCACTGCTGGCCTCCATGCGCTACGGCGAGAACCCGCACCAGAACGCCGCGCTCTACGCCACGCCGGAGGTACGGCCCGGTGTCACCACCGCGCGGCAGGTGCAGGGCAAGCAGCTGTCCTACAACAACATCAACGACACGGATGCTGCTTTCGAACTGGCAAGCGAATTCGATCCCGACGCATCCGCTGCCGTCGCCATCATCAAACACGCCAATCCTTGCGGTGTGGCGACGGGGAGCGATTTGGTGTCCGCCTACGACGCCGCACTCGCCTGTGATCCGGTCTCGGCCTTCGGTGGCATCATCGCCATGAACCGGACGCTGGACGAAGCCGCAGCGAAAGCGATGACCGGTATCTTCACCGAGGTCATCATCGCACCGGACGCCGATGAGGCTGCGCTTGCGGTTCTGGAAGCGAAGAAGAACCTGCGCCTGCTGCTGACCGGCGGCATGGCCGACCCGCGCGGGGCCGGGCTGTTCGTCAAATCCGTCGCCGGTGGCCTGCTGGTGCAGGACCGCGATGCGGCGAGCGTCGATGATATGGAGTTGAAGGTCGTCACCAAACGTGCGCCCAGCGAGCAGGAAATGGCCGATCTACGATTTGCCTTCCGTGTGGCGAAACACGTCAAATCCAATGCTATTGTTTACGCCCGCGACGGCGCGACGGTGGGGGTAGGCGCGGGCCAGATGAGCCGTGTTGATTCTTCCCGCATCGCTGCGCGCAAGGCGCAGGATGCAACGGTTACCGCCGGTTGGGACGAGCCAAAAACCAAAGGCTCGGTCGTCGCCTCCGACGCCTTCTTCCCTTTTGCGGATGGCCTTCTATCCGCCGCTGAAGCAGGCGCAACAGCAGTAATCCAACCGGGTGGCTCCATGCGTGATGACGAGGTTATAGCGGCAGCTGATGAAGCCGGGCTCGCCATGGTCTTCACCGGGCACCGTCATTTCCGGCACTGATAAAACGCAACGCATGACCGCTGCGGTGAAGGAGGTTTTTACACCTCCACCAGATGCGCGCTCTCCGGCACCGGCGCGGTCGGCTTGCCGCTTTCAAAGAAGGTGACGATGTTTTCCACCACCAGATCGGACATGTCCTGACGAGTTTCCCACGTGGCAGACGCAACGTGCGGCGTGAGCACAACATGCTCCATGTCAATCAACTCCTGCGGCACCTTCGGCTCTTCCTCAAAAACGTCGAGACCGGCGTTGCCGAGGCGACCGTCTTTCAGCGCGGCGATCAATTCCTGCTCGTCCACCACGGTGCCACGGGCGACGTTGATCAGCGTGCCCTTCGGCCCAAGCGCTTCCATAATGTCCCGCGAGATCAGTTTATCCGTCTCCGGCCCACCCGGCGTGATGACGATCAGCACGTCGCTGTCACGGGCCATCTGCAACAGCGAGTCGTAATAGTCGTAGGCCACATCCTTCTTGTTGCGCGAGTGGTAAACGGTCTTGCATTTGAAGACGGCGAGTTTCTCAGCAATCGCCTCGCCGATGCGCCCCAGCCCGACGATACCCACCTGCTTGCCGCGCACAGACGTCGTGAGCGGGGCATTGCCCTCAGCGACCCATTTGCCGTCGCGCAGGTAACGGTCGTGCTCCACCAGTCGGCGGGTGGTCATCAGCATTAAGGCGATGGCGCAGTTAGCGACATCATCGTTCAACACGTTAGGCGTATGGGTGCAGATGACGCCTTTGCCCGCCGCATATTCCGCCGCAACGCCGTCGTAACCCACGCCAAAGGATGAAACGAGTTTCAGCTTAGGCATACGATCGATGAGGTCCGCAGGCGCCCAGCCAAAGGTGGCAAAGGCTTCGACATCGGCCAGGTCGGCATCGTCCATCGCGGCAAGGCCATCACGGTCGGTCTGTACGACGTCGAACTTCGCCTTCAGATCCTCCATCACAGATGGAAAGAAATTGCCGATGACGAGAACCTTGTGAGCCATGAAAAGAACCTGCGAGCCAGTTGGAAAATTCATCGCCAGATAAACCACCGTGGCCTCACGCCCGCAAGGGTGCTGGACCGTGACAGTGGCAAAGCGAGTGGGCTAGAGCGTTAGCGCTACCGCTTGAGCTGAAGAGCCTTACCCATGACGGATATGTCCGCCCGCCCCCACTTCTCCGCCATGCTGGAGCGATGCAAACCGCTGCCCGCACTGAAGACGGCACTGGTTTGCCCGCACGAAACGACGGCATTGGGCGGCGCGCTGGAGGCCCGTGATCTCGGCCTCATCGAGCCCATTCTGGTGGGCGAACCGAAACGGATCAAAAAGGTCGCGACCGATAACGGTTTCAATATCGACGGTCTCACCATAGTGGAGGCCGAGGGTGAGCAAGGTGCTGCTCATATCGGTGTCGATTGCGTGGTGGACGGACGGGCGCAGGCCATCATGAAGGGCGATGTCCATTCCGACACCTACCTGTCGGCGATCATCCGCCGTGACAACGGCATGCGCACCGACAGCCGCACCAGCCACTGCTTCGTGATGGATATTCCTGACTGGCCGAAGCCTATCATCATTACCGATGCTGCGTTGAACGTTGCGCCCGATGTGAAGAACCGCATCGCCATCACCCGAAACGCCATTGCGCTCGCCCATGCACTTGGCGTCGAGACACCCAAGGTTGCCGTTCTGTCGGCGGTAGAAAGCGTCAACGCGGCGATCCCGTCCTCAGCAGAAGCGGAACAGATCGCCACTGAGGTCTATGACGGCGCCGTCGTCGGTGGCCCTTTCGCGCTGGACAATGCGGTGAGCATGCGTGCAGCGAAGCTGAAAGGCATTACCGATCCTGCAGCGGGAGATGCCGACATTCTGGTGGTACCAACCATCGAGGCTGGCAACATTCTCTTCAAGGCGCTGGTCTACATGGCGGGTGCAGAAACCGGTGGCTTGGTAGTAGGCGCATCCGCCCCCGTCATCCTTACCAGTCGTGCCGACAGCGCCGAAGCGAGGATCGCCAGTTGTGCGCTAGCAGTATTGGCGGCGAATACAGCCTAACTGAACAGAACCGACGATAGCCCGCGACGCCCGGCGACCGTTGCGGGATCGGCATTGCCCCATGCGTCGAAGAATTCCACCAACTGCTTACGGGCTCCGTCCTCATTCCAGGTGCGGTCGGCGCGAACGATCTCGAGCAGTTGCTCTGCAGCTTCCTCCCGATCACCGGCAGCGTTCAGCGCCATGGCGTAGTCAAAGCGGGCCTGATGATCTTGCGGGGTCGCTTCCACTGCTGCCTTCAACGGCTCCAGCTCGCCAAGTTTCGACCCGGCCTGCGCTAGGTCGATGGCCTTTATCAGCGCTGCAATTGTTGTTTCACCGTGATATTGCTCTGGCACCTGATCGATCAACTGTTGCGCCATATCGGCCTCACCCACTGCAACGTAGCACTGGCCGAGACCAGCGATGGCATCGAGATTACCCGGCTCACGGCCAAGGATCGCGCCGTAGAGTTCCGACGCGGCACCGGGATCACCTTCGCCTGCCAGACGGTCGGCTTCCGCCAAAGCTTCGGCCATCGGATTTTCCGAACCGACACCAGCCATCTTGGCAATCTTGTCAAAAAACGCTGCCACCTCGCTTTCCGGCTTCGCCCCCATGAAGGCCTCCGCCGGGCGGCCGTTGACGAAGGCCACCACAGCAGGGATGGACTGGATGCGCATCTGCTGCGGGACTTCCGGGTTCGCCTCGGTGTCCATTTTCACCAGCTGCACGCCAGGCGTCTGGCTCGCCACCTTCTCGATGATGGGACCCAGCGTCTTGCACGGGCCGCACCACGGCGCCCAAAAATCCACCACCACAGGATGGTCCATGGAGGCGTCGATCACATCCTTCATGAAGGTCTCGGTGGTGACATCCAGTACGGGAAACACGCCGGGGGCAGCGGGGGCATCTTCTCCCACCGGACGACCGCCGGATGTGTAAGTCACCTCTGCCGGTGCAGCGGGCTGTGCGGGTGCGCCGCCAACGGAGGCGTTCAGGGTCTGCCCGTAACCACCGCCCATACCACCACCTTGGCCATAACCGCCGCTGCCGCCGTAGCCGTAATCATCATTGCTCATGTTCGTCTCCTAATTCGCAGGCGGCGGAACGTCATTCAGATCGACAATCAGCGGCTCGTGATCGGTCGCCTTGAAGAAAGCCATAAGATCGTCTCGCGCAATGGTCGTCGTCGCCTCGTTCGTCAGCGGATGACAGTTGATTTTCTCATGCTCCAACAACCGCTTGTCGATGGCAAAGCGCAAGCGCCCGTCACGGTCGTTGATGACACCCAGTGCCGTCACCGCCCCAGGCGTGACGCCGAGAAGTGCCTGCATCATCTCCGCTGACCCGAAGGAAAACTTGCCCTGCCCGCCGATCATCCGGTGGAGCACCTTCAGCGGCACCTCGCTGTCCTCCTGCGCGGTGAGCAGAAAATAATTGCCTTTGCGGTCCTTCAGAAACAGGTTCTTCGTGTGGCCACCCTCCAGGTCGCCTCGCAACTTCTGGCTCTGCTCCACGGTAAACAACGCTTCGTGGCGCGTGGTCACGGTATCAAAACCGCACGCATCAAGCCAGGCAAGCAAAGCGGCCTCATCCACGTGCGCTGGGGGAAGGTCGGGCAGGTCAGTCATGATTCGCTCACGGTGTGTCGGGGCGTGGTGATACGGTGTTGCGCCATGTCCGACAAATGGGGTCAAGCGGGCGCGATGTCTACCGGCACAAGCACCGGTCAACGCCTCACTCGAACCGGCGAAAAAGGTGGCGGATAGGGTCTTGCAATCGCCGAAATCGTGAAGCATAACCGCGCCGCTGCGGCCAACCGCCAAAGCCGCCCGAGCGGGCGTAGCTCAGGGGTAGAGCGAAACCTTGCCAAGGTTTAGGTCGTGAGTTCGAATCTCATCGCCCGCTCCAATCAACCTTCCCATAGTCTATCATTTTTGTCCAAAAACCCTTATAAAATAAGGGCTTTCTGGTCGCGCGCTTCTCACTGCTGAACATAGCATTTCATCAAATACCGACGATTTGTTGGACAAATGTTGGACAGAGGCGCGCCCATTGTTGGACAAAGGATGATGGTATGCCTCTAACCGATGCGACACTTCGGAAAGCGCAACCGAAGGGCAAACGCTTTCGAAAGTCAGACGGCAACGGCCTATTCGTCGACATGATGCCGACGGGAAAGAAGGTTTTCCGGCTTGCCTATCGCTTCAATGGCAAGCAGCGCACAGCCGTCATCGGCGAGTATCCTTTGATCAAACTGGCCGATGCCAGATTGAAAGCAGCGAAGCTGAAGCAAAGTCTTCGAGACGGCGTTGACCCTAATGGGAACGCCGAATCTCAACCGCCGGAGGCGCCTGTCCCAACCGAACCGATTTGGCGCGACGTGGCGCAGGACTATCTGATGATGCGACAGCGTGCCGGTGCCGCAACGAGAACACTGACAAAGCTTCATCGACAGGTCGGAGTGACGGTCGATCATCTGGGAGATCGGGCTGTGACGAGCATATCGGCTGTCGACGTGCTTGATGTCGTCAATCCTATCGCCGAACAAGGACACGTGGAAAACGCCCATGAAATTAGATCACGTTTCTCTCAAATCTTCCGCTTCGCTATTGCGCGCGGCCTTACTCAATCTGATCCAGCTGCGGTTACAGTCGATGCAATGATACCACGCATCCGTGGAGAGTTTCACGGCCTCACGCGACCCTCGGATATAGCCCGGTTGATGAAGGACATACGGGCATATCGAGACGAGAATTTCTGGGTCGGTTCCGCGCTGTTGCTCTCGACCTACCTGTTCCCACGCAATAGCGAGATACGGGGTATGAAGTGGAGTGAAATCGATTGGGCGGAGAAACGATGGGAAGTGCCGTCATCAAGAATGAAGATGAAACGAGATCACATCGTTCCCCTTCCCCAAAGCGCCATTGATGTTCTGCGAGAGCTAAAGGAAATCGATGTTGGATCAACACTCGTCTTCCCTTCCCCACGCGACCCCCGTCGCGAGCTGTCCGAGAACACGTTCAACGCTGCTCTGAGGCGATTGGGCTATTCTGCGAAACAACACGTCCATCATGGATTTAGGACAACCGCCAGCACCAGCCTCAACGAAATGGGCTGGAATCGTGACTGGATCGAGCGGCAGCTTGCCCACGTTCCCGAAAACCGAGTGCGTTCCAGCTACAACAAAGCCGAGTATCTGGAAGGACGAACCAAGATGATGGGGGCATATGCGGAATGGCTGGACAATCTAGCGGTCTAGCGGCGCAGGCTACTGATGCCAAACAGCAGAGTTTCACCGCCACGAACAAAAGCGATCTCAAAGTTGACCCCCCGTCATGCTTCGCTGCGAATCCGACTTCGTCTCCAATTTCGAAGTGCAACTGTGGGGACTTCAACAGCGCAGCGGAAGCCCCTATGATAGCGCGGCCCGGAGCAAAACTTCGGAGCATCATGATGCTCCTCATTCAATGAGGAGTATCGTGATGAAACTGTTGAGCAAGCATCAGGTGAAGGCGTTGGTTCTGTACTCGCCTCAGCACATCGCTCGCATGGAAGCAGCCGGCCAATTCCCCAAGAGGGTAAAGCTAGGCAACAACCGGGTCGGGTGGATTGAAGAGGAAGTGTTGGACTGGCTCCAAGAACGTATTGATGCGCGTGATCAGCAACCCTGATCTCCCCTGATTGGTGAGAGCGAAGAAGGTCGGTCCTCGTGCCGGCCTTCTTTTTTTAGTCGGGTCCGCAATCCCAAATTAACAAGATACCCATGGGGATAGGAAGGGGGATACCGCGTCCCCCTTCGCAGTCTATTCGTATCCCCTTCCATCGTAGAGAATAGCTACGCATACAGATCATCCATTACGGACTGTGAATT
>JBCCRF010000066.1:0-11405 GCA_039208305.1 Pseudomonadota bacterium | reverse complement strand
CCGACCATGGACCTGCGGCTGGTCGTTTCGGAATATCTTGGGGCCCAGTCCACGCTCGTCACACGTTGTGGCAGCGAGGACGTATTGGTGGAGCATAACAGCTCCATCCCACCGCGCGCTGGCAGCACTATGACGTTTGCCGTGCGCACCGACGAAATCATGGCCTTCGACCCGCACAGTGGCGTCAGGCTTTAACTTCCACGGCATTTTGGAGGAGATACATATGCTGAAAACACTCAAGGCGACCCTGGTCGCATCGACCGTGCTGGTCGCAACGACCACGGCGGCGTTCGCCGATGGTCACGCGAGCAGCCCCTATGCGCCATATGCAGGGCAGACCGTGACGGCGATGTTCCCGGCCCACCCGCACTACAATGCAGCCATGAAAGTGCTGCCGCAGTTCACCGAAGAGACCGGCATCAAGGTCGAGGTGGACCAGCTGCAGTACCTGAAAATGCGTGAGCGCCAGACGCTGGAATTGACCAAGCGCTCCGGCGACTACGACCTGATCGGTTACGTGGTTTTCTCCAAAGCCGACTACGTGTTCGCCGATCAGCTGGAGAATCTCGCTCGCTACTTCATGAACCCGAAATTGGCCGACCCGAACTATGATGCGGGCGACCTGATCGATGGCTACGTGCAGAACATCGGCGTGGCCGGCGGCAAGAAAGGCTATCTGCCCGGACCGACTGGCTCGCTATTTGGCGTGCCATTCGGCTCCGAGACGTCCGTTCTGGCCTACCGCAAGGACATCTTTGAAAAGCACAACATCAAGGTACCCGAGACCTATGACGAGCTGCTGGACGCAGCCTGCAAGGTGCCGCAAGTCGAATCCGGCATGGGCGGCATGGCTTCACGGGCCGCATCCGGTCACCAGGCATCCCACGCCTTCCTGCTGCATCTGGCACCGCTGGGTGGTCGCGTTTTCGATGACAACTGGAACCCGATCATCAACAACGAAGCCGGTGTTAAGGCCGCCAACGCCCTGAAGACCATCGTTGATTGCGGTCCGGAAGGCTCCACAACGTTCGGCCCGTCGGAAGCTGCTGCGTCCTTCAAACAGGGCAACGCTGCCATGTTCATGGACTCCATCGCGTTTGCGGCCGGCTTCGAAGATCCCGAGCAGTCCAAAGTCGCCGGCAAGGTTGGCTACGCACTGCACCCGGAAGGCGTGCGCCGCGGTTCACAGACCGGTGGTTTCGGTATTGGTATTCCCAAAAATGCCGAGAACAAAGAAGCGGCCTTCCTGCTTCTGCAGTGGCTGACCTCCAAGAAAGGCGACCTCGCTGTTGCGATGCAGGGCGGTAACCCCTCGCGCTTCTCCACCTACGAGAATGCCGAGCTGAACGCGAAATACCCGTATTCCGCGACCTTTGGTGAGGCGTTGAAGTTTGCCGACCCCGACTGGCGTCCGATCATCCCTACTTGGGGCAAGATCAATGCTGACATCGGCACCACCATGTCGAAAGTGCTGACCGAGGGTCTTGATCCGCAGGAAGCGCTGAACGGTGTCGCTGAGCGCGCCAAGCAGACCATGGATGAGGCCGGTTACTACACCTGGGCCAACGTCAACTAAGCGGCTCCTCCCGCCGGTGATCGTCTGATCGCCATCCTCGCCCGGCCTTCACTGGTCGGGCGGGGTAAATCCTCAAACTGGCAGTCACCCACGTCTGCGTGTTTCCTATCACGCGGCTTTTGGAAAGCTGCGAACTCGAACCGATATCGCGAAAGCCGAATTGCAGCCATGACCGCCGCATCCCGCATGAACCGATTGACGCCGTACCTGTTCCTGGCGCCGGCTCTGATCGTGCTGATCGTCGCGCTGCTTTATCCAATCGGCTATATGATTTACGCGAGCTTCCTTGACTGGCGGCCATCGCAATATATTTCCGAAGCCGAATGGGTCGGTCTCCGCAACTATACAAACCTGCTTTCTGACGAAGCGTTTCTGGAAAGCTTTGGCGTTACGCTGCGCTTTGCTGCGATCGTCGTCACGCTGGAGATGTTTTTAGGCGTCGGCCTTGCACTGCTGCTTGATCGCAAGCTTCGCGGTATGGCGGCGCTGCGCACCATTTTCATCTTGCCCATGATGATCGCGCCCATCGTGGTCGGCCTGATGTGGCGCTACATGTACCATCCGACGGTCGGCATCTTTAATCGCACGCTAAAGGAGTGGGGCTTCGATCCTATCCCGTGGTTGTCCGATGGCTCTTGGTCCTTTGCGGCCGTCATCATAGCTGATGTGTGGCAGTGGACGCCGTTCATCTTCATCCTGTCACTCGCTGCGCTCCAGTCACTGCCGCAGTCTGCGCTTGAGGCCGCACAAATTGACGGGGCGTCCGGTTGGCAGAAGATCATCTATATCAAGCTACCGTTGATGATGCCGGTCTTGATCGTGGCGTTACTGCTGCGCCTCATCGATGCGTTCAAGGTGCTGGAAGTCATCCTGGTCATGACCAATGGTGGGCCGGGCCTGTCGACCGAGATTGTGTCGCTTCGAATATTCAGGACGGCGCAGGAGTTCCAGGAACTCGGCTATGCCGCGGCGATGTCGAACCTGCTGCTCATCCTTTTGATGATCCTGACCTTCGCCATGTTTGCTTACAATGCCCTGTCGGAACGGCGGACCGCGCGTCTGCGCGCTGCAGCGCAGGAGGACGCGTGACAATGGCTACTGCGAACCAACAAAACGCCTCCAGCAACGTCCTCTTCTACGGGATCATGATCTTACTCGTGATGATGGCGCTCGGCCCCATCATCCTAATGCTCACGACATCGTTTAAGGCGAATATCGATATCATGGACGACAACGTTTCGTCGTTCTTCTTCACCCCGACGATCAAAAATTACGAGCAGGTTCTCTGTAATGTTCTGTGGTACGATCCGGAGAGCGTCGATTTCTGCGACCCGACTTTCGGGCGCGCGCTGGGCAATTCGATTTTTATCGCTCTAATCTCAACTGCGCTGACCCTCATCATAGGCTGCATGGCCGCCTATGCGTTGGTGCGCTTCCGTTTCATGGGGCGTGGTACGGTCTCCATGACCACGCTGCTGATGCGCATGGTGCCGCCGGCTGTCTTGCTGGTGCCTGTGTTCGGTATTTGGACGTTCCAGTTCGGTCTCGACGGATCCTATAGCGGTATCATCCTCATTTACGTGGCGATGAATCTGCCCTTCGTCATATGGATCATGCAGAGTTTCATCGTGCAGGTGCCGATGCAATTGGAAGAAGCGGCGCGGATGGACGGCGCCAACCCGTTTCAGGTGTTCTTTCTCGTCGTCCTGCCGATTATCAAGCCGGGCCTTGCGGCGGCTGCGATCTTTACCTTCCGCATCGCGTGGAACGAGTTCCTGCTGGCCAACGCGCTCGCCGGTCGTAACGAGCGCACGGTGCCGGTGACCATCGTGAACTCGATCACCGAATTCAACATCGACTGGGGAGTTATCATGGCGACGGGAATGCTGCTTGCCATCCCGCCAGTGATTTTCACCTTCATCGCATCGAAGCAGATCATCACCGGCATGACCGCGGGGGCCGTGAAAGGTTGACCCGATGCTGGAATGGTTCCTTGCCCCGATAGATCTGACCCGATCCCATGAAGTTGATGGCGCTGTGGCGTGGCATGGGCGACTCATGGTGCTGGCCTGGGGGGTGATGGTGCCTATCGCGATCATCTGGGCGCGTTTTTTCAAGATTGCTCCACGCCAGCAATGGCCGGAGGAACTCGATAACAAGGTCTGGTGGCGGTCCCACTATATAACCCAGACGCTTGCTGCGCTCGTTATGGCCTATTCGATTTATCTTGTTTGGTCGCCCGCTGGTTCTTCTGATCTTGCGTGGTTGCACCGTTTTATCGGTTGGACGCTGATGGCGTTTTGCGCAACGCAGATCATCGCCGGGGCTACTCGTGGGTCCAAGGGAGGGCCGACCGATCCGAAGGGACGCATGTTTGGCGATCATTTCGATATGACGCCGCGCCGGCTGATGTTCGAATATCTGCACAAAACACTAGGTTACACTTCCGTCGTGCTGGCCTGGTTCACCATCTACCTGGGCATGTGGATCGCGAACGGGCCTCGCTGGATGTTCATCGCTATGACGATATGGTTTATGCTCGTGGGCGTCGTGTTTATTGTCCTCCAAAAGCGTGGAATGGTGCTTGATACATATCAGGCCATTTGGGGCCCAGACCCGAACCTACCAGGGAATCGCCGCCGCCCGATCGGGCCAGGCATTCGCCGGTACAATGAGTACCGTCGTTGAAGCGACTATTCGAAGGTTTCAGCGCCAATCTCGGCCAATGCAGCGTTAGCGCAAGCCAGATCCTGATCGCCGGAACCCGAACCGATACCAATACCACCAATCAGTTTGCCGTCATGACGAATGGGCAAACCGCCCGGCAGCCCAGTGACGTTGTTCTGCGTCGCGGCCGCGATCTTTGGTTGAAAAGCTTCGGGGATGGCGGCACTCGGCGCATTGTTGGACGCCGCTGTACGGGCTTTGGTGAGCGCGCTTTTCTGACTCAGAAATTTCGCCCCCGTCATGCGCAAGGTGACGATCGTTTCGCCGCTGACGTCCACAATGGCGATGCATTGCGGCTGGCAAATTTCGTTGGCCTTTGCAGCAGCTGCCTGCGCCATGCGCATCGCCGCTTCATGCGTCAGTTGTTTTGTTTCGATGAAATCGCCCATCGTTTCAGTCTCCCATTTTTGTCGAGGTAGCTATGTCGTTCTTCGAAATTCATGACCCCCGTTTCGGCAGCTATGTCATGTTCAACGCGCCGGTGAAACAGATCGCCACCGGTTTCGACTGGGTGGAGGGGCCAGTCTGGTTCGGTGATCTGAATTGCCTGTTGTTCTCCGACATTCCCAACCATCGCATCATGCGCTGGATCCCGGGGGAGGGGACGTCCGTCTTTCGCGAGCAAAGCAACTATTCCAACGGCCACACCCGTGACCGGCAGGGCCGCCTGGTGTCCTGCGAACACGGCACAAGGCGCGTGACGCGCACGGAGTTGGACGGATCGATCACTGTGATCGCCGATCAATTCGAAGGTAAACCGTTGAACTCTCCCAACGACGTGATCGTGAAGTCGGACGGTTCCATTTGGTTCAGCGACCCCCACTACGGCATCAAGACGAACTACGAAGGCTACAAATCCGAGCAGGAATTGCCTTGCGTCGTCTACCGCGTCGATCCCGATAGCGGCGATATGGCGGTGGTGGTGGACGATCTTGGCTGCCCAAACGGCCTCGCATTTTCAAAGGACGAGAGCATTCTCTATGTCGCCGATACCGGCCCGATTTTCGAGGATGCGACACAGGCGATCTACTCCTACGATGTGGAGGGCGGCACGCTCGGCAAGGGCCGTCATTTCCACACGATCGACAATGGTGCCGCGGATGGTATCCGTATCGATGAAGACGACAACATCTGGTCGTCGGCGGCCGATGGCGTCCACTGCATCTCGCCCGAAGGTGATTTGATGGGCAAGATATTGGTGCCCGAGATCGTCTCCAATCTCTGCTTCGGTGGGCGTGCCAAGCACGAGCTCTTCATGACCGGAACGACGAGCGTGTACCGCGTCGTGTTGAACCGTTCCGGGGTTCAATGGCCTTAGGTTAGGCACTTTCCAGAAAACGCATCAAAGCAGTTTCTGCGCAAGGTCCGCAAAACGTCTCCAGTCTTCGTTTGCCGGTTCCATCGCGCCGCGATGTCGTTGATAAGAGAGGCCACGCTTGAAAAGGCTTGCGGAGCCCCACCCAGTGACCACGCCCAGCAAATCGAAAGACACGCAACTCACGGAAGATGCGCTCGCTTACCATGCGCTACCAAGGCCTGGGAAACTGGAGGTGCGACCCACTAAGCCCCTCGCAAACCCCCGCGACCTTTCGCTCGCCTATTCACCGGGCGTCGCGGAAGCCTGTACAGCGATTTCGCAAAACCCGTCCGCCGCGTCGCTGTTCACAGGACGCGGCAATCTTGTGGCCGTGATTTCTAACGGCTCGGCGGCGCTAGGCCTGGGCAATATCGGCCCGCTAGCGGCCAAGCCGATCATGGAAGGCAAGGCCGTTTTGTTCAAACAATTCGCCCATATCGACTGTTTCGATATCGAGCTTGCGGAAAGCGATCCGGAAAAGTTCGCAGAGCACGTCATCGCGCTGGAGCCGACCTTCGGTGCGATCAATCTCGAAGATATCAAGGCGCCGGACTGTTTCGTGGTGGAACGAATCTGCCGCGAACGGATGAACATTCCCGTCTTCCACGACGACCAGCATGGCACGGCCATTGTTGTCGGCGCGGCGATCAAAAATGCGCTGCTCCTGACGAATCGCGAATTTGCCAATCTGAAAATTGTGTCCACGGGAGGAGGGGCTGCCGGTATTGCCTGTTTGAACATGCTGATGAAGCTTGGCGTGAAGCGCGAGAACATCTGGCTGTGCGATATTGACGGGCTGGTTCATACGGAACGCACCGACGAAATGGGCCCGGAGAAGGCCGCCTTTGCGCAGAAGACCGACAAGCGCACGCTGGATGACGTCATCGACGGTGCTGATCTGTTCCTCGGCCTGTCCGGCCCGGGCGTGCTGAAACCCGACATGGTGGCGCGCATGGCGGATGATCCCGTCATCTTCGCGCTCGCCAATCCTAAGCCGGAGATCATGCCCGAAGAGGTGAAGGCCGTTGCACCGGGTGCCATCGTCGCAACCGGCCGGTCGGACTATCCCAATCAGGTCAACAACGTTCTGTGCTTCCCTTTCATCTTCCGTGGCGCGCTGGATGTCGGCGCGACGACGATCAATGACGAGATGCAGGTGGCTTGCGTTGAGGGCATCGCCGCGCTCGCCCGCAAGACGTCTTCCGCCGAGACGGCGGAGGTCTATGGCGAGGAGGACCTGAAGTTCGGTCCCGACTACCTCATCCCCAAACCATTCGATTCCCGTTTGCTGACCGTTGTTGCCGGGGCCGTCGCCAAGGCCGCGATGGACACCGGAGTTGCAGAACGGCCCGTCGCTGATTTCGACGCTTATATCGAGAAGCTGCAGGCCTCCGTCTATCGCTCCTCCATGTTGATGCGCCCGGTCTTCGATCAGGCCGCATCGGTTTCACGCCGCATCGCATTTGCTGAGGGTGAAGACGAGCGGGTGCTGCGGACTGCCGTTGAGATGCTGGAGGAGACGAATGATATTCCGATCCTCATCGGTCGCCCCCACATCATCGCGGATCGGGTGAAGCGGTACGGCTTGCCGCAGTCTATTGTGGACAAGTTCGAGATCGTGAACCCGGAGGCCGATGCGCGTTACCGTGAATATTGGGAGACCTATCACGCCCGCATGGCCCGTAAGGGCATGTCGCCCACGCTTGCCCAAGCGGTGCTGCGCACGAACACGACCGTCATCGCGGCGGTTATGGTAGCGCGGGAGGAGGCGGACTCCATGATATGCGGTACCTTCGGGAACTTCCCGTGGCACCTGAATTACGTGGAACAGATGCTGCGCACGGACGATGTTGCACCCACCGGTGCTTTGTCGCTGCTCATTCTCGATTCCGGTCCTCTATTCGTGGCCGACACCCATGTGCACAGCGAGCCGACAGCGCAGCAGATCGCTGATACCGTGATAGCCACCGCGCGGCACATTCGCCGTTTCGGAATCGAACCGAAAATCGCCGTCTGCTCCAACTCGCAGTTTGGTACGCTGAACACGGAAAGCGCGCAGCGCATGCGAGCCGCGTTGGAGATCCTCGATGCGGGTGATCACGACTTCATCTACGAGGGCGAGATGCCGGTGGATGCGGCGCTGGACCCGGAGTTCCGCGAGCGTCTGCTGCCCAACAGTCGGATGCAGGGCAAGGCGAATGCGTTTGTCTTCTCCAATGCCGAAACGGCGGGCGGGGTGAAAAACTCACTCAAATCCGTGACCGGCGGCATCGAAGTGGGGCCGATCCTGATGGGCATGGGCAATCGCGCCCATATCGTTACCCCATCCATCACCGTACGGGGATTGGTGAATATTGCGGCGCTGGCGGGAACGCCGGTGCACACCTATGCCTAAAGCAACCCCATCTGCGATGGGGCGGCTTTAGGCATATGCGCTCACGCTGTCGGCCTGCCGGCCTTCGCTGCGCGGGCGCGGCGCAGCTAGCGCCGGGCGGCTCTTCGCCGCCTGGCCTTCGAGCAGACAGCTCTTCAGGTTCTCGCCTCCTTCAACTCAAGCGGCAGCTTTTCCACGAGACAGCACCCGCAAACCGACATATTCGCGGGTGAGGCGGTCGGCTTCGGTGTCCAGTTTGCTGCCTGACAGCCCGTCATCCGCCAGTGCCTGCCGGAACCCGCTGCGCAGACGCTCGATCTGTTCATCCACCCGTTCAGCGATTTCTCTATCGTCAATCGGGGCACCGGCGGCGGTGTTGCACAGCAGGCAACCGCGATTTTCACCCTCGGCCAGTTTGGCCCGCGCGCCGTCGAAAACGTTCTTGATGCGCTGACGCCCCGGCAGGGAATCGTCTTTGAGAAACTGCTCACCAGGCGTCACGTAGATCGCGTCATAGGCCGCGAGCGCGCGCAAAAAGAGTTCTTTCTTGGAGCCAAATGCCTTGTAGAGGCTGCCGCGTGTGATCTCCATCGCGTCCAGCAGGTCGTGCAGGCTGGTGCCTTCGTAACCCTTTTCCCAAAAGGCGTTCATCGCAGCTGCGATCGCATCATCAATGTCGAATTCTCTCGGGCGGGCCATGGTGTGCGTCCTGTTTTCTTTTGGCCCTCATATAATAAGAACCAATTGGTTCACAACTCACCCTTCTGTGAACAGGCGTTATTAGACCAATCGGTTCCGAACGACCATATGGGTTTCATCACAACGGCGCAGGGCATCCCGCCCAAGGCCGAGAGAGAGGAAAAGCCCAATGTCCATCGCTACCAAAATCCGCGCCATCGCCCCTGCCGCATCCGCCGGTCTGGCCCTCGCCATCATGATGTCCGTCACCGCCGTTCCGAAAGCGATGGCGGGCGAGATCATCTCGAAGGGCACGTTTTACGGGCAGAGCAAACATGTGACGACCGGTCAGGTGACCATCGAAAAAGAAGGCGACAAGGTCTTTGTCGTTCTCGGCTCCGACTTCTCGCTGGATGGTGCGCCGGCACCGACGCTGGGCTTCGGCAACGGCGAGAAATTCGACACCAAGACCGAGTTCACCAAGTTGAAAAAGCTGAACGGCCGGCAAGTGTACGAATTGCCGAAATCCATCGCGCTCTCCGCCTATGACACATTCACCGTCTGGTGCTCCAAGTTCGGCGTGCCGCTCGGTTCCGCCAAGCTGAGCTAATCCCCTCGCGCTCAGCTCTTCGCGGGGTGCGGCAGCCACTCCCAACTTCCGCACCCCGCCACACTTTTACAGCCCCATCTTCATACCCCACAGGATAATCCCATGACCTTGACCGTGGACAACGCTCCCGAAACCCGCTTCGCGCTTCCCGCAATTGACCGCAATCTCATCACCACCGCCGTCGTGGCTGGTGCCTTCGCCACCCTTGGCTTCGACCTGTTCGGTCAGACGATCTCGCCACTTCTGAAAAGCATTGCGTCACCCTTCCTGGGCGCGAAGCTGGCGCCCGTTGCGCTCGCCAATCAGTCCCTCGGCGTCATTTTTGGTGTTGGTGGCAAGGCTATCTCCAGCCTCGGTATCGGCCACGCCATGCACCTGCTGACCGGTCTGCTGCTTTATCCGCTGGGTTATATGCTGGTGTTCAAACCGTTGGCGGACGGCGTATTGCGCACGCCCTGGTGGGCGAAAGGTGCGGTCTACGGCGCAGCGCTCTTCGTCTTCGCACTTTACATCATGGCCCATCTCGTTGCGGGCAATCCTCCTTTTCTCGGTTGGGGCGGCATCACTTGGGTGGCGCTGTGGGGGCATATGGTTTTCGGCCTCATCGTCGCCTGGTTCGACCACCGTCGCACGGCCTGACGTTTCCTGAAAATCAAAGCTCCCAGAGAGAGCGGGCGAGCAATCGCCCGCTCTTTTCGCCTTCTATTCAGACCGTTTCAACAGGTCCGATTCCCAGCGCTTGCGCATCGTGTGCAGGAACGTCCAAACGCTGATGAAGATAACGGGCACCGACAGGCCGATCAGGATTGTCGGCGTCAGCCACGATGGCAGGAATGGGCCGAGTGATGCGGCAACGTAGGATACGAGCCCCACGAGGTAGTAAGAGATCGCCACTGCCGAGAGGCCTTCCACGGTCTGGGCGATGACCACCTGTTGGCGGTGGCGGGCATCCATGCTTTTCAGCAAAAACTGGTTATCACGGTTGAGCGACAGGTCGATGCGGGTTCGCAGCAGCGACAAGGCTTGGTTGAGATCGTCAATCAGGATCTGCTGTCGCTGCACGACGCTTCGAATGGTGGATACCCCTGGGTCCAGGCGGGCGCGAACGAAGCCAGAGATCGTCTGCAACTCTCCCAGTTTGGTCTCCTCAAGAGAGTCCAGGCGCTGTTGGACGATCTCGTCATAGGCAAGGCTTGCCGAAAAGCGGAAACGGGAACTGGCGGTCTCGGCATGCGCGGCCTGCATGAGCGCTGACAGGCGGTCGAAATGAGCTTCATCGTCGACATTTTCCTGCGTGTTCATCGCGGCGATGATCTCGCCCAACTCACCCTCGAATTTTCGCAGCCGTTCACTGGTGCGCCGGGCTAAAGGCAAGCCGAGCAGACACATATTCCGATAGGTTTCCACTTCGAGCAGCCGCTGTATGCGCCTTCCCAACTGCTCCGTTGGTGCAGCAGGGGCCTTCACCACAAACGTGATGAAACCGTGCTCATCGGGAAACATGGTGGAACGCACTTCCAGGTTGTCGCACATGTCCCCGCCCATGATGCGGCTGCCGAAGGTGAGGTCCTTGAACCCGGTGGTCTTCGGCGAATGCATCAGCACGCGGGTGAGGCAGATCGTTTTCAAGGCTTCGATCGTGGTGAGACGTTTCAGAAACTCTCCCAATTTGCCTTCGGCATCATCGGCGGAGCGGCGCATCATAACGGATACGAACTCCGAGTGCTGCTCCACCTTCACGGCAACGCCATGCCGGGTGACGGCAAAATGCCGTTCGCCGGATGTGTCGGAGGGAATGTCAAAAACGTTGAGAACCTGCAGAAGCTCGTCACGTCCGGCCTGAAAGCACAGATTCACGACCTGATCGTCATTGGCCACCGGCATCGCTGGACGGGCGTGAGGCTCGAGTACCAGCGTCGCGTGATCGTCATGGAAGGACCAGGCGGCGGAAAGCGGTAGCGTCTGATTGAGGGCAGGGGTCATACCGGAGCCTTCCGAAATTCTAGGCGCGGCCCCCTCAGGTCACGCCTTCTCCATAGGGCCAGCCGCCGCGCTTGGGAAGCGTGAAGCATGCGGCGCATCT
>JBCCRF010000065.1:0-11451 GCA_039208305.1 Pseudomonadota bacterium | reverse complement strand
GCGTCATGCCCAGCACGTCATATCCCTGCTCTTTCAGCAAGCAGGCGACGACGGATGAATCCACACCGCCGGACATCGCAACAACCACGCGAGTGTCTTCTGGGGCCTTATCAAAGCCGAGGGAATTCAGAGCCATGGGGCAGCCTGCGAGCGGAGGAAGGGCGGTGTGTTTTGCTTGCAAATATGGTGTCGTGGCAGGTGTTGGCAAGTTGTCAGGAGGTCACGCGGGCTCGCCTTCTCGCACAATGTGGCGACGAGGTGGCAATGTTTCACCCGTTGTTAAGCCCTGCCACCTAGCGTGGTGCCGTCTGGTCAGACGCCGTGTAGTATTGAGTAGAGAGTATCATGACCGAACACATGCGCCCGCGGGTAAAATATGTCATCGGCCCCGATGGCAGTCCCCTGACGATCGCCGACCTGCCACCCTCGACCACGCGTCGTTGGGTGATCCGCCGCAAGGCCGAGGTTGTGGCGGCTGTTCGAGGTGGTCTGCTGAGCCTTGATGAAGCCTGTCAGCGATACACGCTGACAGTGGAGGAATTCCTGTCATGGCAGGCCTCCATTGATGATCATGGCCTCGCCGGTCTGCGCACCACGCGCATCCAGCAGTACCGCCACTAGCAGCACTCGAAGCGTGGGCAGCGCTTCGATTCAGTATTCGTTTCAGCGATTGCCGCGTTGTACGACCTGACGGTCGACAAAGCGGTTGTTGCGTATGTTGGTGAAAATACCGGTTTCGATTTACCGGCGGTTTACCATGTCCGGCGCAAGGTGTGTTCAACAAAGTCGGGCGGCTTTCACCGCGATAGCCACCGTCACATCCGTCTTTCAGGACCGTATCTTCCATGAGCCATTCCCTCGCCCACGATCGTAATTTCGGCCTCTCCACTTACGTGCAGAAGCTGGTCGGGCGCAGTCTGGCGGATGTTGAGCGGGAGTTGATTTGCGGCACTCTCGCCCGTTGTGGCGGCAACCGCACGTGGGCTGCCGATATCCTAGGTATCGATCTGATGACGCTGCGCGACAAGTTGATCGAAATGAGTGTGCCCGACAAACACGAGGCAACGCCTGCTCCGGTCGAAGAAGAAGATCGCCACATGATTCTTCTGCAGGGTTTTCAACCCGGTCGCCGCTTGCCCAGCTAGACGACTTCCGCCCGCGCCTGTTTTAGCAGCGCTGCCGCTACCGCGCCGGATAGGGCGCTTGCCCCGTAGAACCATAGCCCCGGTTGGGCAAAAGCCGTCGCAAAGCCAGAACTCTTCGCGGCGAAAATGACGATTGCGACAAGCAGCACGTCCATCATCGACCATTTTGCCAACGCGCCTGTTGTTGCGATGATAGAGGATTGCGCGATGGCCGCTTTCGGTGCCACGGCTGCGACGAAGGTCAGCGCCAGTTTCGCCAGCGGAAAGACGCAGGAAAACAACGTGACGGCAACGGCAATCACGATACTTCCCTGTTCCCAAAGGCCGAGGACAACATCCACCAGCGAAGGCGTGTCGCTGAAAAAGTAGAGTTTTTGCAGGTGCAGCAGGGGTAGTGTCAGCCCCAGCGGCAGGCATAGCGCGGACAGAAGCAGCAAAAGGCTTGCGACAACGCGCATCTGCCCGTTTCGCTACTCGGGCCGTGCGAAAGTTAGGGAAGCCCAGAAGCTCTCCCAATGTACGCCAGCCTCTGTGAGACCCTCCGACTGAGGTTCGCTCATGTGGATGGCGTTCAGCAGATAAGGGCCGGGTCCACTGGCTGGCACGTCGGTCTTGCCCTCACCATCAGTGATGAGGCGATAGGTGGCCTCCGCGTCTATGCCCGTGAACACTTTCACCATAGCGCCCGTCATGGGTTTGCCGTCCAGAAACACCTGGACCGGCATCGGTTCATCCTTACCGAGAGCGTTGGGGTTGGCCAGCGCGACCAGTTCGATTTTCAAGCCGGTCGGCCGATCCAGTGATTGCGTGTCACCCTCCGTCACCAGCAGTGTCTTGGCGTATCTCGAATAGGCCTCCTTCAGCGCGTCTTTTGGTTTGCCGGAGTTCAGTGTGACCGTCATCGCGTCGTTCAGGCCTTCCTTGAAGGCGTAGGTGGTGAATTTCGCCCAACTGCTGAAAGTCAGCCGGTCGATGTTGGACCGGTGGACGATGATTGTCGTTCCGGGTTCGCCAATGGTGACCTCTTTCAGCGCAGGGCGGTCGCCATCGAGACCTTTCACGGACACCATGCCGGATGGATTCCACTGTTCGGAGCGGATGTTCCACGCACCTATGAAAGGCATCTCATTGCCATTGAAACGCTGGCCGAGCTTATGGCTAACCGAGATCGTCTGCCCCACTTTCGGCGAGAAGGTCTCCGGCAGCAGATAATATTCGTGGGCCTGAGCAACGGTGTTCACACGCGCGGTGATGAGCATGACGACGGCGATGGTCAGACGGAACAACAAGGGCGGGCCTTTCTGGCGAATTTCATGGGCGTGACGCTCAAACTGTGTTTGTCAAAGCGCTGTCATTTGAGCAAGGTGGCTGCGCTTCTGCATTGCCTTCAGGAACGCTTCTTTATGCCCGCCGGTTTGCGCCTGCCGTCCATTTCTTTGGCTGCGATCATCATCGCGTTCCTCACTTGGTTGCCGTTCCATGCTTCTGCTCATGAAGTGCGCCCGGCGATTGCGGAACTGAGTTTCTCCGAAGACGGCTCTGCGGTGCTCCAGATCGAGGCCGTTTTGGAAGCGCTTCTGGCAGACATTCCACCGGACGTGACCAATACCGATGATGCCCCGCAGGCGGCGTTTTACGATCTGCTGCGCGCGCTTCCACCCGCTGAATTGGAAGAGCGGTTTCGTGAGTTCTTGCCGCGATGGCTCAACAGGCCACCGCTGCTGTTCGGTGATGACTTTGCGGAATTGACCATCCGTCAAATCCAGATTCCCGAGATCGGTAATCTCGAGCTTGCCCGCAATTCACTGCTGACCTTCGAAGTGACCATTCCGCCGGGTACTCGGCAATTTACCTGGGCTTATCCAGGACAGGATGGTGCCAGCGTCATCCGTGTCGATCGACCGGGTCAGGAATTGCAGGCACAATTCGTTCCTGCTGGAAGTACGCTCGGCCCGCTGGAGATCGGTGTGGCGGTGGACCAACCATGGTATCAGACGGCGTGGGTCTATGTGGTCGCCGGTTTCGATCACATCGTGCCGAAGGGGCTGGATCATATCCTGTTCGTGCTGGGCCTGTTTTTCCTGTCGCCGCAATTCAGACCGCTCCTGTGGCAGGTGACGGCTTTCACCGTGGCTCACACGATCACGCTAGCGATGGGGCTCTACGGTGTCGTCAATATTTCGCCCGCGATCGTCGAACCGATCATCGCCCTTTCCATCGTTTACGTGGCGGTGGAGAATATCGTCACCAAGGAGTTGCACCCGTGGCGACCGGTGATCGTGTTTCTGTTCGGGCTCCTGCACGGTCTCGGGTTTGCCGGTGTACTGGCGGAATTCGGACTGCCGGACGGGCAGGTTCCGCTGGCGCTGGTGTCCTTCAACGTCGGCGTGGAAATCGGCCAGCTGTTCGTCATTGCTATCGCAGCGCTATTGGTCGCCTGGGCCTTTGAGAAGCCTTGGTATCGCAACCGCATCGCCATGCCCGCATCGCTGTTTATCGGCGCTATGGGGGCGTTCTGGTTTCTTGAGCGGACCGTGCTTTAGCTTTCAGCCGCAAGCCGCGTCTTCACCTGTTCAACGACAGCATCGGACGTGATGCCGAAATGCTCGTAAAGCGCCTTGTAGGGTGCTGACGCTCCGAAGGAATCCATGCCTACGAAAATGCCATCGGAGCCGATGATCGCGTCCCAGCCCATGCGGATGGCGGCTTCTATGCCGACATTGACCTTGGCATTGCCGATGATCGAGGAACGGTAGCCGCCCGACTGCGCAGCAAACAGCTCGAAGCTCGGGACCGAGACCACGCGGGTTGGATGACCGGCGATATCCAACGCTTTCTTGGCTTCCATCGCAATCTCGACTTCGGACCCGCTGGCGAAGATAGAGACGGTTGCGTCGGTTTCACCGGAACCGGCCAATTCGTAGGCACCGCGGGCGCACAGATTCTCTTCATCGAATTCGGTGCGGGCGGGCTCGAGGTCCTGACGGGTCAAAGCCAGCACGGAGGGTTTGTCGCGACTTTCCAGCGCCAGCTGCCAGCATTCGGCGGTTTCGGTCACATCTGCCGGGCGGAAGACCTGCAGACCGGGTATCGCGCGCAGCGCCGCCAAGTGCTCCACCGGCTGGTGGGTCGGGCCGTCTTCACCAAGGCCGATGGAATCATGTGTCATCACGTGAATCGCGCGGATGCCCATCAGCGCGGCGAGGCGGATCGACGGACGGCAATAGTCGGAGAAGACCAAAAACCCGCCGGAATAGGGGATCAGGCCACCGTGCAGCGCGATTCCGTTCATCGCGGCCGCCATAGCGTGTTCGCGGATGCCGTAGTGAATGAACCGGCCGGAGAAATCGTCAGGTTCGATGGCCGAAGTCTGGCTCGTGTTGGTGTTGTTGGAGCCGGTAAGGTCAGCGGACCCGCCGAGTGTTTCCTTCAGCGCGCCGTTCACCACTTCCAGCACCTGCTGGGAGGCTTTACGCGTTGCTTTCTTCGGTGGTTCTTCCGCCAGTTCCTTCTTCAGCGCTGTGATGGCCTCTTCAAACTTGCCGGGCAGGTCACCGCGGAAGCGACGCTCGAAATCGCCACGGGCTTCGCCATCGGCTGCGGCCAGTCGCTCTTCCCATTCCTTGCGTTCATGGGTGGAGCGCAGACCGGCGATGCGCCACGCGTCCAACACATCTTCCGGGACTTCGAATGGCTCCGCTTCCCAACCGAGTGCTTCCCGGGCACCGGCAATTTCCTTGTCGCCGAGCGGTGAGCCATGGCTGCCTGAGGTGCCCGCTTTGGTGGGAGCGCCGAAGCCGATTGTCGTCTTGCAGGCGATCATAGTGGGCTTGTCGGAGGACTGCGCCTCTTCGATGGCGCTGGCGATGGCGTCATGGTCGTGGCCGTCGATGCGGATCGTGTTCCACTGAGACGCCTCAAAACGGGCGATCTGGTCGGTGGAATCCGACAGCGAAATCGAGCCGTCGATGGAGATCCCGTTATCGTCCCAAAAGACGATCAGCTTGTTCAGCTTCAGGTGGCCGGCCAAAGAAATCGCTTCCTGGCTGATGCCCTCCATGAGGCACCCGTCGCCAACGAGGCAATAGGTGTAATGGTCCATCAACTCGGAGCCGAATTCATCGGCGAGTTTCTTTTCGGCAATCGCCATGCCGACCGCGTTTGCGATGCCTTGGCCGAGCGGGCCGGTGGTGGTCTCGATGCCGGCTGCATGGCCGTACTCTGGGTGGCCTGCGGTCTTCGACCCCAACTGGCGGAAATTCTTGATCTCCTCCATGTCGATGTCTTTGTAACCGAGCAGATAGAGCGCGGAGTAGAGCAGCATCGAGCCGTGTCCGGCGGACAGCACGAAGCGGTCGCGGTTCGGCCAATCGGGCTGCTTGGGATCGAAGTTCATGTAACGTGTGAACAGCACCGTCGCGATATCGGCTGCCCCCATGGGCAGGCCCGGATGTCCGGAATTGGCGTTCTGCACCGCATCGGCGGAAAGGAAACGGATGGCATGGGCCATACGTGCGTTCTTGTTCGACATGACGATATCGTCCCTGATCGTGATGTGTGAAACGCCGTACTGCGGCGCAATTTGGTTTTCCGCTGCATCAACGCAGCTTTGCCCTGTCGGTTCGGCGGGCCTGTCGCGGCGAGGCTCTAGCAGTTTGGGCGCGACTGTCCAACCGGCTGGCCAATTTGTCGAAGCGCTGGGTTGTGTCTGTGGGGACAGTTTGCCCGGCGTGATTGCCACAGTGGATAAAACAAGCGGGACAACGCCGCGCCGCAATTGACGTTTTTACCGTGACAGCGTTTCACTCATCGGTGCGAGTCGTGCCGCACGGCTCCACAGGTACTTGCGGATAGGTTCATGGCGGACAGCAATCAGCTCAAATCGTATAGCGGCGACCCGTTGGCGGCAGCGCTTGCGGGGCTGACCAGCGCGCTCGATCGTCTCGACAGCGCAGTCAACCGCCACATCGATGCCAGCGAATCCGGTCTCAGCCCTGACGAACAGGTGCAGCGCATGGCGGAAGACAGGGCCCGTCTGGCGCGTGAACTGGATGAAGCCGTCGCCAAATCCCAGACCTTGTCCAGCGTGAATGGTGAAGTTTCCCGCCGCCTTGTGGATGTGATGGAAACCGTTCGCGGTGTGCTCGATACTGACGCCGCATCTGGGAAGGCCGGCTGACATGCCTCAGGTCGCGGTTCAGATTAATGGCAAGACCTATCGCATGGCCTGCGAAGAGGGACAGGAAGCTCATCTCCTCGACCTGGCCCAGCGCTTCGACCGGACAATCAACGAATTGAAGGGCTCGTTCGGGGAGATCGGTGACCAGCGCTTGACCGTGATGGCGGGCGTATTCGTGACCGACGAGATGGTGTCGCTGCAGCATCGCGTGGCAGGGCTGGAAAGTGAAGTGGCCCGGTTACGCGGCACGACGACATCAACGCCGAATGGCGCAATCGACGCCGAGCGTGACGGTAAAATCGCTGATGCGCTTGCTGCTACGGCCCGTCGTATCGACGGTATTGCCAAGAAATTGGACGATGCCGCCGGTTGATCCGGTCGTTTCGCACATCTTCACAATTCGTGCCTCGCTATTGTCACTCATCATGCCTAGATTGTGCGGTGGCGGGCTGCGCTGGACGTGATGTCTTTCATCCTCGGGGCCTTACCGATTCTGAAGGGAGCTGTCCCTGTCCTCGCCCGTGGGCTTGGGCACACGGCGCCCACCTACGCTGTAGGTTCCAGGATCGAAAACAGGCACACGCCAGAGGCGGTTCGTCTTTTTTGTTCTCACGCTGTCGGGCTTCGCCCTTCGCTGCGATGGCGCGTCGCATTAGCGACGGTCGCTTTTCGCTCCCGCAGAAATCGCGCGGTGCGATTTCTGCGAGTCTCCCATCTCTAGGTCTGGTCACTTGACGATGTCCGTTGCCGAACAAAAAGCTGCGCTTCGCAAACGCTCGTTGGCCGCTCGTGATGCGCTGTCGATGGAGACCCGTATCGAAGCTTCCGTTGCGCTCGCTGGAGTGGCCGCACAGCATATCGCTATCGAACCGGGCCAGATGATTGCTGGTTACCACCCCATCCGCTCCGAACTCGATCCACGTCCGCTTATGGCGGAGCTTGCAACGCTCGGCGCACGGCTGTGCCTGCCGGTGGTTACCGGTGAGACGTCGATGGAATTTCGCGAACTGGTGCGCGGCGCGCCCATGGTGGCATCTGGCTTCGGCACTATCGGCCCTGATGAAGACGCGGCCGTCGTCGATCCTGATCACATCCTTCTGCCACTCTCCACTTTCGACCGGCAGGGCAACCGATTGGGCTATGGCGCGGGCTTTTACGACAGGGCGATTGCCGATCTTGAAGGGCGCGGCATGAAAACACGCCTTTGGGGGGTGGCTTTTGCTGTTCAGGAAGCCGACAACGTTCCGCAGGGGGAGCATGATCGCGTTTTGCACGGGATCATAACCGAAACGGAATGGATTCCGGTTTCGTCTTGATGCGGGTGCGCTGACGGACGGGCGAGGTTTCGTCAGGCAGCTCCCGATATGCGACTTCTCTTTCTGGGCGATATGGTGGGTCGGCAAGGCCGCAATGCGGTCTTCGAACGCTTGCCCGCAATCAAAGATCGTCTTCAGCCAGACCTCGTCATCGTCAATGGCGAGAATGCCGCTGCGGGCTTTGGCATCACGCGCAAGATTTTTGATGCTGCGCTGGATGCGGGTGTCGATGTCGTCACCACGGGGAATCACGTCTTCGACCAGCGTGAGGTTTTGACCTGGGCGTCCGACGAAGATCGTTTTCTGCGTCCGGCCAACTGGCTCGCTGGCGCACCAGGGCGGGGCAGCACAATTGTCGAAACGGCGGACGGTCATCGCGTTCTCGTCGCCAACATCATGGGACGTCTGTTCATGCATCCGGAACTGGACGATCCTTTCAAGGCTATCGAAGACATTCTGGCCGCCGCGCCCATGGGCGATGCCGTGGACGCGGTGGTGGTGGATTTCCATGCCGAAGCCACCAGCGAGAAGCAGTGTTTCGGGCATTTCGTTGATGGTCGCGTGTCCCTTGTCGTCGGCACTCACACGCACATTCCCACTGCTGATCACCACGTACTCGTCGGTGGCACGGGTTACATGAGCGATGCGGGTATGTGTGGCGATTACGATTCCTCCATCGGCATGGACAAGGAAGAGCCGCTCAACCGCTTCCTCACCAAAATTCCGAAGGGCCGCATGGAGCCCGCATCGGGGGAAGCGACCGTCTGCGGTGCTTTTTTGGTCACCGACGACGCGACCGGTCTGGCAACGGCCATCGAACCGCTGCGGGTCGGTGGGCGTCTGGCAGAGATTTGGCCGACCATCTGAGCATTTCAACCGTGATGGGCATCGGCTAGAGCATCGCCAGAATTCGATTCCAGAGCCGCTGCCATGACAATTCGCACACTCGATGATCTCAAGAACATCGCCGGACAGCGTGTGCTGCTGCGCGTCGACATCAACGTGCCCCTGGCCGAAGGGCAGGTGACTGATACGACCCGTATGGAGCGTATCGCCCCCACCGTACGCGAACTGGTGGAGAAGGACGCCAAGGTCATTCTGCTCGCCCATTTCGGTCGCCCGAAGGGCACGGTGGTTGCCGATATGAGCCTGAAGCAAGTCGTCCCCGCGCTGTCCAAAGTGCTTGGCCAGGACGTGCGGTTTGCGCCGGATTGCATCGGCGGTCAGGCAGCTGCGGTCATCGGCGATATGCGCGGTGGCGATATCGTCCTGCTGGAGAATACCCGCTTTCACGAGGGCGAGGAGACGGACGCGCCGTTGCTCGCAGCGCAGATGGCGGAATTGGGCGACATCTACGTCAATGACGCTTTCTCCGCTGCTCACCGCGCCCACGCATCTACCCATGGTCTTGCTGGCCATCTGTCAGCTTATGCCGGGCGCACCATGCAGGCGGAGCTTGAGGCGCTGGAGAAGGGCCTCGGCGCGCCTGACCATCCTGTGATTGCGATTGTCGGCGGCGCGAAAGTCTCTACAAAGCTAGACCTGCTGGGCAATCTCGTTGCCAAGGTCGACCATCTGGTGATCGGCGGCGGTATGGCGAACACGTTCCTCGCTGCCCGAGGTGTGGAGGTTGGCAAATCTCTTTGTGAACATGATCTGGCGGACACCGCCCGCAAGATTGAAGAGAAAGCCAAGGCCACAGATTGCGAGATGATCCTGCCCGTCGATGTGGTGGTGGCGGATGAGTTCGCGGCCAACAGTCCAAACGACACGGTCCCCACATCCGACGTTCCCGCCGGCCGTATGATCCTCGATGCCGGGCCGGAAACGGTTGCATTGATCGAGAACCGCATCGCTTCGTCCAAAACTTTGGTGTGGAACGGTCCCCTGGGTGCTTTCGAGATCGAACCGTTCGACCGGGCCACCGTGCAGGCTGCGCAGGCTGCGGCAGAGGCGACCAAGAGCGCTGGCCTGATCTCCGTCGCCGGTGGCGGCGATACGGTGGCAGCGCTGAAACATGCAGGCGTGGTTGAGGATTTTACCTATGTCTCCACCGCTGGTGGTGCTTTTCTGGAGTGGATGGAGGGCAAGGAACTGCCTGGCGTGGCGGCGCTGCATAACCATGACGGATGAAATCCGCCGTTGAGCACAGCTAAAATCGTTTAGCATTCACGCACTCTTCTTCCGCGCTGCGACGGGGTTTGTATAAACACGCCAAACCCGTTCAGCCGAAAGCCCGACCCATGCCCGATACAAATGAATCCATCGAAGACATTGCCCGCGCCATGGTGCTGCCGGGGCAGGGGATCCTGGCGGCAGACGAATCCACCGGCACGATCAAGAAGCGCTTCGATTCTATCGGCGTTGAGAACACCGAGGATAATCGCCGCGCCTATCGCGAGATGCTGTTCCGCTCTGATGAGGCGATGAACAACAATATCGCGGGCGTTATCCAGTTTGAGGAGACGCTTTATCAGAAGGCCGAGGACGGCACGCCCTTCGTCGATCTCATCCGCAAGGCTGGTGCTGTGCCTGGCATCAAAGTGGACAAGGGTGCCAAGCCGCTGGCCGGTCATCCCGGTGAGAGTGTCACCGACGGGCTCGATGGTTTGCCGGATCGTCTCGCGCAATATTATGAAGCCGGTGCCCGCTTCGCGAAATGGCGTGCCGTCATCTCCATCACCGATGCGTTGCCGACCCGTGGCGGTATTCTCGCCAACGCCCACGCACTTGCCCGCTACGCTTCTGATTGCCAGCGCGCAGGCATAGTGCCCATCGTCGAGCCGGAAGTGCAGATGGACGCGGACCCTGCCGACCACACGATCGAGCGTTGTCACGAGGTGACAGCGGAAGTGCTGCGCGTCGTATTCGAGCAGTTGTCCGCCCTGAACGTGAAGCTAGAAGGCATGATCCTGAAGCCGAACATGGTGGTGCCCGGTTCCAAGGCTGCGAAACAGGCTACGCCCGAAGAAGTCGCCCATCACACGGTGCACGTGTTGAAGCGCACTGTGCCTTCCGCCGTTCCGGGCATCGCTTTCCTGTCCGGTGGGCAGAGCGACGAGGAGGCGACCGCCAACCTTGCAGCGATGAACGCCAATTACGATCTGCCCTGGGCACTCACTTATTCCTACGGTCGCGCGCTGCAAGCCGCCTGTCTGAAAGCCTGGTCCGGCCTGCCTGAAAACGTTCCTGCCGCGCAGAAGGCGTTTACGCATCGGGCCAAGATGAACGGACTGGCCGCGAAGGGCGAGTGGTCGGCTGAGATGGAGCGGGGTTGAATTTTTCTCCGTCTCCCCGTCGGCCAGAGGGATACTGAGACTGCCCTCGCTCTAGCGAAGATTGGTCAAACTTGGGTGAGAGCGTGTAATTTTCCTTTTTAGGTTTTCCCTCTCAACAAACTCCGTTGTCATCCCGGCCTGCGAGCCGGGATCCACCTGTCAACAAGTTCCCATTTCAAAGACGTAGTGGAAATGCTGCCACATCTCCTTCCGCCGCTTGCACATCACTCGGAAGAAACATGGGTCCCGGCTCACCTGGGTCGGAGCTCGGGCGCAGGCTATGGCCGGGATGACAGCGATGGGGTGGTTGAAGTGTAGGCACGACTTTACCCCCGCACGCGTAGCCGCGCCGGGTTTTTGACAAGACGCGCAAGCGCGTCCGGCAAGCGTTTGCCGCGCCCTCGCAGCGAAGGCCACAAGGCCGACAGCGTGAGAGCAAAAATGAGCCAGCGGAGCGAAGGTTTTCGTCTCATGCCGGTAGTTTACGGCGAAAGGTGACGAGCACCTTCGCCCCGCTCGATCCTGCTGCACAG
>JBCCRF010000064.1:0-11552 GCA_039208305.1 Pseudomonadota bacterium | reverse complement strand
ATCGTGCGCAGGAACGTGCCGAGGCGCGGTGAAACTTCGCGGACGGCAACGCCCTCATCATATTCGCGCTCGATCGCCTTCAGCTCTTCATCGGTGAGCTCGCGGTTCTCCTGTGCTCTGCTGAAATCGCTCATCCCCGCATCCCCTCAAAATAAAAAAAAGGCGGCACCCTTGCGGATGCCGCCTGCGAAAACGGTCAGACCGTCATGCCGTCGCCTACTTCAGCAGACCGGCTTCCTTGTAGAACTTCTCGGCACCGGCATGCAGCGGCACGCCGAGCGCCGCCACACCGTCGAGCGCGGTGTCGGGCGTGATCTGCTTGCCTTTGGGGTGGCCGTTATCCAGCAGCTTGCGAGTGTTGTCGTTCCAGATCGCCTTGGTGATACCGTAGACGAGCTCTTCATCGAGATCGGAGGAGACAACCAATAGGGCCGAGACGGCGGGCGTCTTGGTGGCCTGATCGACACCTTCATACACACCGGCTGGAATTTCTGATGGGATGTAAGCGGGTACGATCTCGTTGATCTTCTGCATGTCTTCTTCGCTGAAGGAGTGCAGGTTCATACCCTTGGTGGAGGCCAGCTGCACCATGGCAGCCACCGGCCAACCGGCGGCGTAGAAGTAAGCGTCCAGCTGACCATCGGCGAGACGCTCGGCGGATTGCGAGTTATTTAGCTCGGCCTCATCCATATTGTCGCGATTGACGCCCCAGGCTTCCAGCATCTGCAGCACGGCAACCTGCGTGCCGGAACCGGCCTGCGCGATGCCGACGCGCTTGTCCTTCAGATCGGCGAGGCTGCCGATGGTCTGACCGGCGGGCAGCACCAGATGCAGATCCTCGGGGTAGAGGTTGGCGATGATGCGCAGTTTCGGATGGGGCTTACCCTCAAACTTGCCCTCGCCCAGATACATGGAGCGCGTCACGTCGGCAGCGGCCATACCGGCTTCCAGCTCACCGTTCTGCACGGCGGTGTTGTTGAACACGGATGCGGTGGTGGACTGGGCGATGGCCACGAGACCGGGCACGCCGCACTGGCCACCCTGATCGCAGGGGCGTGCACCGGGAGGGGCGGAAATCGCGTTGGCGATCGTGCCACCAATCGGGAAATAGGTGCCGCCTGCGGACCCCGTGCCGATGCGGAAAAACTGCGGCGCCTGCGCCTGCGCCACGCTAACTGCCAGCATCGCCCCCACACTGGCGGCAGCGAGAAGTGTTTTCGTCAATTTCATCGTATTCTCCCATGATGAAGGTGGTTCATCTGGGAAGTTGATAGGAATATAGGGCGGCGCGCAATGGCTGTTAATTGAGCCTGACAGAACAAAGTGTCAGCCTAAGGCGATCAAACGCGAACCTGTCAGCTACGCTGCAGGGTGCAAAGACTGGCAAGCGGTTCAATTCTTTCAGCTTGCTCCCTCAGCGACTTTCGCTAGGCTCAGTGCGTTGGACGCAGTCGACATTTTCAACAAGGTTCGCCCCATGACCCCTCTTTTCGTGAACGTAGCGAAGGACTGGCGCGTGGTGTGATCGGCGATCCGATATCCATCCCCACGTGCCTCCGAATGTTTCGGGGGCTTTTTTTTACCTGAAGAACCTGTCGACATGCACCAGACGAGAACACCACCGCACCTGATGACTCTGATCCTGCTGACCGGGTTTTCGCCCATGTCACTGAATATGTTCCTGCCGTCGCTAGCGAACATCGCAACCGATCTGGGGACAGACTACAGCACCGCGAGCTGGTCCGTCTCCGGCTACCTGGCAGTGACGGCGATCATCAATATCATCGTCGTCCCCATGTCGGACCGCATCGGCAGACGTCCGGTTCTGCTGATCGCGCTGTTCATCTTCGCCATTGCCTCATTGGGTTGCACCTTCGCATCCAACATCGAAACCTTCCTCTTCTGCCGCATGCTGCAGGGCGGTGTGGTCGCGGGCTACGCGCTTTCGCTCGCCATCGTTCGCGACACGAGGACGGAACGGGAAGCCGTTAGCCTGATCGGCTATATCGGGATGACCATGGCCATCGCCCCGATGGTTGGCCCTGTTCTCGGCGGCATCATGGATGCGTTGTTCGGATGGCGGTCGGTCTTCGTCTTCTATACCGCTGCGGGCTTCGGACTGCTGCTGCTGTGCTGGTTCGATTTGGGGGAAACACGAAAACTGGACGGCGCAGATGAAAGCACTGCGCTTCTGGGCGCGCTCACTTTGATACGCGAACCGCTCTTTTTAGCCTATGCCCTGTGCGGGTCATTGTCGGTCGGCGCGTTCTACATCTTCCTAACGGGCGCGCCTCTGGTGGCCAAAACGACCTTCGGCGCAACGTCGGCGGAACTCGGCTTCTATATCGGCACGATCACCGTCGGCTTCATGTTCGGCGGTTTCATTGCCGGGCGATACGGCAAGCGGTGGGAACCGACGACCATGATGATCGCCGGTCGATTGGTCGCCTGCTTCGGTCTGACCACTGGCCTGGTGCTGTTCAGCGTCGGCATCACGTCGACCGCGCTCTACTTCATCAGCACCGTCTTTGCCGGACTGGGCAACGGCATCAGCATGCCCGCCACCAATACCGGTGCCATGTCGGTTCGACCCCACCTCGCCGGAAGCGCGGCAGGATTGATGGGGGCTCTGATCGTCGCCGCGGGCGCGGCTCTCACCGCCATAACGGGCAGCGTAGTCACGGAAACCAACGGGGCTGCGATCCTGCTGGTCCTGATGCTCGCATCATCCAACGCGGCACTGGCATTCGCCCTATGGGCAGCGCGGCTGAAACGAAATGAGCCTGCGCTAAGCGGCGCGCGCTAGGTCCCGCCCCTAAATATCCAGCGCCCGCAGCGTCTCGCGGTCGATTTCGCCGGTCACGGGTATGCCTGCGCTGCGCTGGAAGTCGCGGACGGCTTTGCGGGTCTGGGGGCCTGCGAGACCGTCAGGCGTGCCGACGTCGAAGCCGCGCTGGTTGAGCAGCGTCTGGGCTTTCAGGACCATGGAGTTGCCCGACGATGAAGCACTGCGGACGTTCGATCCGCCACCTTCCCATTCCTTGGGCAATTCGGCGCGGTTGACGGCATCGTTCAGCTTGCCCGGCGCCCAGTCGTTGACAGTCTTGCGGGCGCGGGAGAGGTCGGACGGGTCCATGGCGTTGGCGACTTCGTCACGCTTATTCGCGGCATCTGTGTCGCCTGCTTTTGCGGCCAGCGCGAACCATTTGTAGCTTTCGGCGAGATCCTGCGCGGCACCACGGCCCTGGCCATAGAGAATGCCAAGATTGAACTGGCTGTCCTTGATGCCGAGTGCCGCGGCCTGCTGGAACCAGCTGACGGCCTTGTCCATGTCGGCTGCCAGTTCCGGCGGCTTACCGGTGGCGTAGAGTACAGCGAGATTGTGCATCGCGCGGGCATTGCCCTGCTCAGCAGCTTTCTCGTACCAGCCGGCGGCTTTGGCGATGTCCTGCTTACGGCCGATGCCTTTTTCATAGATCGAGCCGATCGAATATTGCGCGGGCGCGTAGCCACGTTCGGCGGAGAGCTCGAACCACTTGCCGGCTTCGCCCATGTTGCGTGTCACACCCGTGCCGTCGCTGTACCGCATGCCGACATGAAACAGCGCGCGTGGGTCGCCGGAAGACGCTGCCGCCACCATGGCCGGCGAGCCGACAGAAGACGGCACGTCGAAGATTGCAGTTTGCGGTGCGGGCGCGGGGTCAGGCAGCGCGGCTTGTTCGGTTTCTGCTTCTGCGGCAGGGGCCGTGTAGTCTCCGGAGGGCTGCTCCGGTTGGATGGTGGCGGACACGCGCTCAGTCTCAGTGGCAGGCTGTGGCTGGGCTCCAACGTCGCGGGTGGCGGTGCCCGGTTCGGCGACATCGGCAGACGCCACATCGGACGGTGCATCGGTCGCGCTGGAGGCATCACCGACGGTGGAGCCTTCGGTGGGTTCTTCCACCATCGGCTGCTCGATGATCGGTGCGTCGGCCATCATCGGCTGACCTGCGGACATGAATTTATTGACGCCGGTGAAGGCGGCGATTGCCAGCAAGAGCGCTGCCGCGCCCATAATAAGCGGCTTCTTCAGCCGATCCATATCAAGGTTCAGATTGGCGAGCGGGCCAGGCAGTTTGGAACCGCCAGCGGCTTTCTTTGCGGTTTTTACCTCGTCGCGAACGGCATTCATTTCAGCGGTCGTTGCCTGCAGCGCGCGACGTGCGGCGGCGACCGCATCCGGGCGGCCATCTCCGGCGTCGGGCATGGGCGCAGCGGCGGCATAGTCGCGCGAGGATTGCGGACGGCCGATGGGGGCCTCCGGCTGCGGCGCAGGCGGAGCCATTTCATTGAGACGCGCGCTCGCATCGGCAACGATCTGCTCGTAATCGGTTGGGGCAGAGCCAGATGCCTGATCGGGAGCCTGTCCGGGCTCCAGCGGTTGATCGTCCTCATCGTCAAAGAGGTGCGGATTGTGCATCTGCGCGGGCGGCGCCATTTCCGCATGAGCATCGAGCGCAGGGGCAGCCATCACAGGGCGCGCAGGCTCGGGCATGGCGGGTGTGGGCTGATGGGTAGCAAGCGTCTCCGGCATGGCAGCACTTGCGGCAAGACCCGCAGCCGGTGCGGGCGCAGCGGCGGCGTTTGCCATGGTCGATTCGATAGACCCGAGGCGGTCTACCACTTGAAGAAGCGTCTGCTCGATGCCGGAAGCGGTCTGATCACGTGCGGACAGGTCGGCCTGAGCCATATCCTGCAGCTTCTGCAGATCGGCGGAAAGACCTGCGATCACTTGCGCGGTTTCGGCATCGGTACCGCCATTGCTGCCCATCATAGAGACGGCCTGCTGGGCAGCGAATTGCGCGGCCTCCAGGCTGGCAGCGTGGGAGGCTTCGATGCGGTTTTCAATGTCGCCGAGACGCGCCTCGACCGGCGCAAAATCGACGGTCGCAACTGGCGTCGACTGCTTGCCCATCTGGCGCACGATCTGCCCCAGCTGTGCTTCCAGATTAGACATCTGCGCGGCGGTCGAATGGGTGGCGGAGGCCTCCTCCACGCGGGCGGCCAGCATATCGAGCTGACGCTCAATGCCGGACGTGCCGGTGTCGGCGGATTGGGCCAGCTGCTCATCCAGCCGGTCGTTAAGCACTTTGAGCTGGCGTTCAATCTGCGTCAGGTCATGGCCCTGGAACACGCCGCCGGATGCATCGGCGGATTTGGTGAACTCTTCGAAGGAACCGAGGCGCTCGGTCAGGCCATCGATGCGGTTGGCGAGACTGCCGAGATCGCCCTTGTCTTTTTTCTTCGCCATGTTTTTGGCCATGGCTTCAACGGCGCGGCCGAGATCGCTCATTCGAGCTTCAACACGGTCGAACGCCGTCATGTCCATCTGCGGCGCGCGACCCTGATTGGAAACGGCCACCAGCGCGCGGGAAATCTCGTCCAGCCGCGCTTCCAGCGACATGACGGAATCCTGCGGCAGGCCGCTATGGTCCAGCCGGTCGGCCATCTCGCCCAGCCTTTTGTCGAGGCGCGACAGCGCCAGCGTTTGCGGCAGATCGTCCACGGTCATCCGCAGCGCGTCGATCTGCGAAGCGAGATGGTCGACGCGGGGGGTGACGGTGTTGGCAGAATTGGTGGTCAGCGTGTCGATGTGACGGGCGAGCTCTTCCAGCTGCTCGATCTGAGGCGCAACGGAATCGGAGACGACCGTGCGCATTTCGGAACGGATGCCGGTGCGCAGTTCGGCCAATTCATTTTCCAGTCGCTTGAAATCGTCGGTGTCGAATTTCACGCCGCGGCGCATCTCTTCGATGGCACCGGACATACGCGACAGTTCATCTGCAGGCAGCGCACTGTGAAGTTGATTGAGTTCGCTGGAGATGCGCCCCAGATGATCGTCGATCTTCGACATGCCGACGCGCTGCGCTTCGACGCCAGCGTCCAACGCAGCCTGACGTTCGGCGATTTGCGCGGCAAGCTTGTCGATGGGATTGTTGGCGCTCGTGTTGCGTTGCTGAAAATTGCTGTTCAGCGAGTCGATCTGCTGGCGCATCGCGGACAGTTGCGTGTGCAAGCCTGTATCCACCGGCGGCGCCATATAGGGGCTGCCCATCATCTGCGACGACATCATATGGGACTGGCCCTGCGATTGGTGCAGGCGCTGCTCCAGCTGCTCGATCGTGCGGCGCAGATTGTTGATGCGTTCGGCCTCGGCATCCGCGCTCCCACCGTGAAACGGACCACGATTGACCTGGATGGTGCGGGTGGGCTGCTGTTGATTGGCCTGACGCATGAAAACTCTCACAGAAACGGACGGCCCCACGTCTGAGGCCAGTACGGGACGCACCCGTCGAAAGGATGCCACTGCGCCGACCATTTCCGATCATGGTAAACAGGCCGTTAAGTGAAGCGATTTCGTTAACCCTGGCAATACAGCGGAAATCCACTCCGCCTGGCCTTTTCGCGCCGAGTTTCGCCAATGTCGCGACCTCGGTTTTTCCACAATCACGCCACCAAACAAATAATTGACGTATACGTAAACGGAAGAATTTCTGGACTTCCTGTCGCAGCAATGCCATGTAGAGTTGAGAGCAGCGGGAACCGCACACCCGCGAGCCCAATTTTTGGATCGCCAGTTGGTGGAGTAACTCACCCCCGCGACCCGCAAGGAGGAGACGACACATGCCGACCTATTCCGCCCCCGTTCAGGATTCCCTCTTCATCCTCAACGACGTGCTCAACATCGAGCGTTTCAACAATCTGCCCGGTTTTGCCGACGCAACCCCAGACATGCTGGAAGCCATTATCGGTGAGGCCGGCAAGATGTCGGAGGAAGTCCTGCAGCCGCTGAACGAAGTTGGCGACAAGGAAGGCTGCGTGTGGACGGAAGGCGAAGGCTTTAACAACACGGTAAAAACGCCGACCGGCTTCAAGGATGCCTACGATCTCTATTCTGAATCCGGTTGGGGCGCGCTCGCCTTTCCGGAAGAATATGGCGGACAGGGCCTGCCCGCGACGCTGAACGCGGTGGTTCAGGAATATGTCTCATCCGCCAACATGGCCTTCGGCATGTATCCCGGCCTCACCGCCGGTGCCGCCGCTGCACTGGTCGAACACGCCTCCGAAGAGCAAAAGCAGGCCTACGTTCCCAAAATGCTGTCCGGCGAATGGTCCGGCACCATGAACCTGACCGAGCCCCATTGCGGCACTGACCTCGGCATGTTGCGCACCAAAGCTACCCGCAACGACGATGGCTCTTTCGCCATTACCGGCCAGAAGATCTGGATTTCGGCTGGCGAAAACGACATGTCCAAGAACATCATTCATCTGGTCCTGGCCCGCAACGAAGGCGAGCCGGAAGGTGTGAAGGGCATCTCGCTCTTCGTCTGCCCGAAATACATTCTTGATGAAGACGGCAACCCCGGTGAGCGCAACAAGCTCTCCTGTGGATCCCTGGAACACAAAATGGGCATCAACGGCAACGCCACCTGCGTGATGAATTACGAAGGTGCAACGGCCTATCTCGTCGGCGAAGAGAACAAGGGCCTCGCTGCCATGTTCGTGATGATGAACGAAGCCCGCCTCGGCGTCGCCGTGCAAGGCCTCGCCCAATCCGAAGTCGCCTATCAGAACGCCGCCGACTGGGCGCGTGACCGTGTCCAGGGCCGTTCGTTGACCGGCGCGAAATATCCCGACCAGAAGGCCGACCCCATCATCGTGCACCCGGACATCCGCCGGACGCTGATGACCATCCGCTCCTTCAACGAAGCCGCCCGCGCGCTGGTGCTGTGGACGGCCCTTCAGGGCGATCTCTCCCACCGCTCCGACAATGATGAAGAGCGCGAAGCCGCAGACGACATCATGGGTCTGCTAACGCCGGTGCTGAAAGGCGTGTTGACCGACAAGGGTTTCGACAACACCGTCATGGCCCAACAGGTCTTCGGCGGTACGGGCTACACCAAGGATCAGGGGGTCGAGCAGTTCGTCCGCGACGCCCGCATCGCGATGGTCTACGAAGGGGCAAACGGCATTCAGGCGCTGGACCTTGTGGGCCGCAAGCTGCCGTCGAAAGGCGGCCGGGCCGTGCAGGCCTACTTCAAGCAGGTCGGCAAATTCTGCTCAGAGCACAAAGACGATGAGGCCATGAAGCCTTACATCGAGCCGCTGTCGAAAGCGCTCGGCGATCTGCAGGCCGCCACCATGTGGCTGGTGCAGAACGGCATGGCCAACCCGGACAATGCGGGCGCCGCCTCCACGGACTACATGCACCTTTTCGGCCTCGTCGCCATGGGTCACATGTGGGCGATGATGGCGAAGACTGCGCAGGACAAGCTGGCAAACGGTGCCAACGGTTCCACCGACTTCATGAACAACAAGCTCATCACCGGCCGCTTCTTCATGGAGCGGGTCATCCCGGAATCGAAGCTGCTGCTGAAGCGCATCGAAACCGGTGCCGATACCATGATGGAACTGGACGCGGAGGCGTTCTGATGCGCCTCGCCGCCTGCCTTGTCGCTCTGTCGATGACGGTGGCGACACCCGCCATCGCCCAGCCCGTCATGGTGGGCGGCGAGAGCGATTACGATGCCTGCGGCAGCGTGGGCAAAGTGGTGGGACTGAACCCGAACGGCGACAATTACCTCTCCGTCCGTGCCGAAGCCTCCAGCAAAGGCCGCGAACTGGACCGTCTCGGACCGGAGACCAACGTGTTCATGTGCGACCAGCGCGGTCGGTGGATCGGCGTCGTTTACGGGTCCGGGTGCGGTGTCGGATCGCCGATCCCCCAGCGTAAGGCTTACAACGGTCCCTGCCGCTCCGGCTGGGTTTTCAAGAAATACATTCAACTCATCGCTGGCTGATATCATGAGCCCCCACGCAGCCCCCCTGCCCGACTATATAGCAGGCGTCCGCCCACCCTCCGCTGCGTGGATGGGCATGGACCTGATCGACTACTGGCCTGACGAGATGCGGGTGCGAGTGGTTTTCGCACCCAACAAGGACATGTGCAATTTCGGCGGCACCGTGCAGGGCGGCTTTCTCGCTGCCATGATGGATGACGCGATGGGATCGCTCGCCTTCCACGCGTTGGGGGGCAAGATGGCACCGGCCTCTATCGACCTTTCCACGCACTTCATGGCCGCCGTGCCGCTGAAGCGTATTGAGGTGGAAGCCAAGATCATCCGCGCAGGCAAGGCCGTCGTTTTCGCCGAAGCGCGTCTTTACCGCGATGACGGTGAACTGGCAGCGCAAGCGACATCATCCATGAAGCTGCGCCCCTTCACCGGTCTACAATTTGATCCCTCGCAGAACGCGGACACACCCATGGGCGAGGCGCGTGCCAAATGACCGACTACACGCTCCATTGCTTCCTGCAGTCCGGCAACGCCTACAAACCAGCGCTGATGCTGCAACTGGCCGGTGCCAACTGGAAAGCCGAGTTCGTGGATTTCATGAACGGCGCCCACCGCTCGCCGGAATACCGCGCCATCAACGAGATGGGCGAGGTACCGGTTCTCATCGACCACACGCAGGATAATCTGACGCTCAGCCAGTCCGGTCTGATCCTGTGGCATCTGGCGGACCGCTTCGACCAATTCGCTGCGCAAAACGCCGAACAGCACCGCGAAGTGTTGCGCTGGATCCTGTTCGACAACCACAAAATGACGGGCAGCCTGTCCATCTTCCGTTTCCTGCACACCTTCATGGGCAAGGGGGACAGCCCCGAAGCACAATTCATGAAGGGTCGCATGATCGCCGCTCTCAAAACGCTCAATCGTCGCCTCGACGGGCGTGACTGGGTGGCGGCACCGCATTGCACGATCGCCGATATTTCGCTTGCCGGATACCTTTACTGGCCCGAGCAATCGCAGATCGACCTCGCGGATTATCAACACATCGCGAAGTGGCTGGATCGCATTGCCGCGCTTCCCAACTACGCAAGACCCGAAGACATCCTGCCGACCTCGGCAACAGGCTAAGGAGATCACCATGGCCGACGCTTACATCTACGATCACATCCGCACCCCGCGTGGCCGCGGCAAGAAGGACGGCTCCCTCCACGAGGTGCCGACCAACCACCTCGCCGCAGGCGTGCTGGAGACGCTGCGTGACCGCAGCGATCTCGACACATCGCAGATCGACGATGTGGTGCTCGGCTGCGTTGACCCGGTGAAAGAGGCCGGCGGCGACATTGCCCGCACCGCCGTCATGCAGGCCGGTTATGATCAGGCCGTGCCGGGTCTCCAGTTGAACCGCTACTGCGCTTCCGGTCTGGACGCGGTGAACTTCGCCGCCTCCAAAATCATGGCCGGTGCCGATGATATCGCCATCGGTGGCGGTGTTGAAAGCATGTCTCGCGTGGGCATCGGAGCGGCGGGAAACGCCTGGCCGGTGGACCCCTCCATTGCGGTGCCCTCCTATTTCGTGCCGCAGGGCATTTCGGCGGATATCATCGCCAGCAAATACGGATTCTCCCGCGACGATGTGGATGCCTACGCCGTGGAAAGCCAGAAACGCGCCGCCACCGCATGGGAAGAAGGTCGTTTCGCCAATTCCGTCGTGCCGGTGAAAGACGTGAACGGCATGACCATCCTCGACCGTGACGAACACATGCGCCCCGACGCCGACATGCAGGGCCTCGGCGCGCTGAACCCGGCATTCGAAATGATGGGTCAGATGGGCGGCTTCGACGCCGTCTCGCTGCAGCGTTACCCAGAACTGGAAGAGATCGACCACGTGCACCACGCGGGCAACTCGTCCGGCATCGTGGACGGCGCTGCCGCCGTGCTACTTGGCAGCGAAGAGGGCGGCAAAAAGATGGGCATCACACCCCGCGCCAAGATCCGCGCCTTCACCAATATCGGTTCCGAACCCAACATCATGCTCACCGGCCCGGTGGACGTGACGGAGAAGCTGTTCAAGCAGGCCGGAATGGGCGTCGAGGATATCGATCTGTTCGAGCTGAACGAGGCCTTTGCCTCGGTTGTGCTGCGCTACATGCAGGCCTTCGACATTCCCCACGACAAGATCAACGTCTGCGGCGGCGCCATCGCGATGGGTCACCCGCTGGGCGCCACGGGCGCCATGATCCTCGGCACAGTTCTCGATGAACTCGAACGCCGCGACCAGAACACCGCCCTCGTCACGCTCTGCATCGGTGGCGGCATGGGCACCGCGACGATCATCGAGCGGGTATAGGTATGAGGGTCGATCTCGAAGACTTTGGAACCGGTTGGGTGGGCCTGCAAATCGGCATCGAAGATCAAGAGATAGATAAGCTCATCGGCCTTCTTGCTTCTCTACGTACGGGCGACCTCGATCACTTTCACATCTTCAGCACTTCGTTTGAAGAGCAGAAAAATGGTGTCGCAGACATACAATTCTCAAAGGCTATAGGCGGCGAAGCGTCCAACGCTGATTTGAACGCTTGAGCCATCCTCCTCTTGAAGGAACAGAGACATGAAAAACTTTGAAATCCAGACCGACGCCGACGGCATCGCCACCATCACTTGGGACATGCCCGGCAAGTCGATGAACGTCATCGACCTCGACGTTATGGACGAGTTTGACAAGCT
>JBCCRF010000063.1:0-11757 GCA_039208305.1 Pseudomonadota bacterium | reverse complement strand
ATGGCCAAAGAGCCGACAGAAGAGAAAAAAGAAGGCGCGGCCGCAGCAGAAGGCAATGGTGCTGCTCCCTCGCTCAATGTGCTGGCGCAATACATCAAGGATCTGTCCTTCGAGAACCCAAAGGCCCCCCACAGCCTGCGCCCGCGCGAAAACGCACCGCAGATCGACATCAACATCAACGTCAACGCCAACCCGCTATCTGAAACCGATTTCGAGGTGGAGCTGAAGCTGGACGCCAATGCCGGTGAAGGCGATGACGCGATGTTCGCTGTGGAGTTGACCTATGGCGGCGTCTTCCGCCTGCAGAACATGCCGGAAGAAGCGGTCGCGCCTGCGATCCTGATCGAATGCCCGCGTCTGCTCTTCCCATTCGCCCGTCAGATCGTCGCCGACGCGACCCGCAACGGCGGCTTCCCGCCCCTGATGATCGACCCGGTCGACTTCGCTGCGCTTTTCCAGCAGCGCATGGCCGAAGAGCAGGTCAAGCAGCAGATGAACAGCTGAGGTTTCTCAGTCTCGAGGAATTCAAGAAGGGGTGGCACGAGCCGCCCCTTTTTTGTGCGCGACAAACATTCCCTTGTCATTCCTGCCTTCGCGTCGATGACAGGCGTGGAGGAGACTATCTCCGCCCCCGTTCCATCACCAGCACCCGCTCATCGCGAAACATCGCGTTGCCCCTCACGACGTAGCCTACCTTTTCCGCCACGTGGAGAGAGGTAACGTGCGCAGGATCGAACATGCAGACCGTCGTCTTGGCAGTGATGTTCTCGTCTGCCCAGGCCACGATGCGCAACATCACCTCCGTCGCGATGCCTTTACCGTGAACCGAGGGCGCGAACACCCAGCCCGCTTCTGGCTCACCTTCGAAACTGGGCACGACCGCGCGGCGGTTTTCGGCAAAGCCCGCTTCGCCGATGAGGGCACCCGTAGTGCGGTCGGTCACCGCCCAAAAGCCGAACCCCAGTAGCGGCCATTGGCCGACTTTCTGGCGAAAGCGCGCCCAGCTTTCCTCGCGGGTAAAGGGGCGTGGCGCGATGTAGCGCGTCACCACTTCATCGGCCCACATCGCAGCACTTGCTTCGAAATCGGCAAGCGCGAGGGCGCGCAGAACGGTGCGTTCTGTTTTCAGTGTTGTGATGTCACCGTGTCTGAGAGGCAAGGCAGCGGCGACCGGTTGGCTTACTCGCTCTCGGCGGCCGGTTCGGCCTCTGGCTGCGCTTCAGCTGGGGCGTCCTGCTGCACAACGTCCTCATATTTTGGGCCGCCCTTGGCGACGCCCACCATGGCAGCACGCAACACGCGATCGCCGATGCGGTAACCTTCCTGCACCACCTGCGCGACGGAATTGTTCGGCAGGTCCGGGTTGGGAATTTCAAACATGGCTTGATGGTAGTTCGGATCGAACTTTTCGCCCGTGGGGTCGAACTTCTCGATCCCCGCATTGTTCATCGATTTGATGAGCTCACGCTCCGTCAGTTCCACACCCTCCAGCAGCGCCTTGAACTCGTCGGACCCGCTTTCGCGTTTTTCGTCCGTCACGGCCTGAATGGCGCGCTGCAGATTGTCGCCCACCGCCAGCAGGTCGCGCGCAAAATTCGCCACCGCGTAGGAGCGGGCTTCCGTGATTTCACGTGCCGTGCGTTTGCGCAGATTGTCCATCTCCGCGACCGTGCGCAGCGTGCGGTCTTTCATCTCCTCGTTCTCAGCCTTCAGCTTGTCGAGGATGGCGAGCACCTGCTCAGGATCGTTAGGGTCCGCGAGTTTTTCCTTTTTCGGCGTCGGGTTCAGCGCTTCCTCGGCCTCGGCAGCCTCCATTTCGGCCTGCTCCTCGGCTTCCAGACGGGCCTCTTCGGCCTCGACATCGTCGAAAAACTCGTCCTCGGGGCGGCCGCTCATGGTCATGGCAAATCCTCGTGATGGGGAAGGCAGGATGGCTACAATGCAGCCGTGCATATCGGGAATGCGGGGCAGAAAATCAAGTCGTGTTGCGGGATGGCCCTCATGGCCATTGGCAACCGGAGCGAAGAGCGACCGGCCGGTCAGGCCGCGCATGCGCAGCGAAGGGCGTAGCCTGACAGCGTGAGCACAAAGATGCTTACTTCAACAGCCGAGACACCAGCTGCGCGGTGTAGTCCACCACCGGCACGATGCGCTGGTAGTTGAGCCGCGTCGGGCCGATGACGCCGACCGCGCCAACGATGCGCTGGCCGCTGTCGCGATAGGGTGCAACGACCACGGAGGAACCGGAGAGCGAGAACAGCTTGTTCTCCGACCCGATGAAGATGCGCACGCCTTCACCATCTTCGGCCAAGTCCAGCAACTGCATCAGCCCCTCACGGGATTCAAGCTCGGTGAAGAGGTGCTGCAGGCGCTCTATATCTTCCCGTGCCTCCACATTCTCCAGCAGATTGGCGCGGCCGTGCAGGATGAGCTGCGGGGTCTGATCGGTGGCGGCGCCGGCCCATGTGGCGAGGCCCTGATCCACCAGCGCCTTGGTCAGAGCGTCCACCTCGTCGCGGGCGTGGGCCAGGCGTTCGGCAATGGCGGTCCGCGCTTCCGCCAGCGTGCGCCCGGCGATATGGGCGTTGAGATAGTTGGAGGCCTGCGTCAGCGTCGTGGCGGTAAGACCCGGCGGGAGGTCGAGAATGCGGTTCTCCACCGAGCCGGACTCCCCCACCATCACCACCAGCGCCTTGGTGGCCTCCAGTCGCACGAATTCGATATGCCGCAACCGCACGTCGGATTTATCGGCGATCACCAGCCCCGCACCCTGCGTGAGGCCTGAAAGCAGTGAACTGGCCTCCGACAGCACCGCATCCACCGTCTTGTGCGCGGCGGCATCGGCCACTTTGGCGTCCATCACAGCCCGCTCCTGGGCGGATAGATCACCGGCCTCCATGAAGCCGTCCACGAAGTAGCGCAGCCCCTGTTCCGTCGGCAGTCGCCCGGCGGAAATATGGGGCGCGTAGATCAGCCCCAGATGCTCCAGATCGCTCATCACATTGCGCACGGAGGCGGGCGACAGCGACACGGACAGCTGCCGCGCCAGATTGCGCGAGCCGAGAGGTTCACCCGTCGCCAGATAGCTATCGACGATGTGGCGGAAGATCTCCTGCGAGCGCTCGTCGAGCGATTGAGGCGGGGTCTGGTTCATGCCTGATATATAAGAACTCTGCTACCGCCCCTGCAACGGCGGGTGATGCAGCTTGTCCGGTTTCCATCGCGCAGGTTTCCCCCTAAAACCCGCCAAACCGATTTGCACCTTAAGGCTCTCCATGTCCTCCTCCCGTCCCTCCGGCCGTGCGCCGGATGAAATGCGCGCCGTCACGCTGGAGCGCGGCTTTTCCAAACATGCGGAAGGCTCCTGCCTCATAAAGTTCGGCGACACCCACGTGTTGTGCACGGCCTCGCTGGAAGAGCGCGTGCCACCGTGGCTGCGCGGTGCGGGCTCCGGTTGGGTGACGGCGGAATACGGCATGCTGCCCCGCTCCACCGGCTCGCGCATGCGGCGGGAGGCGTCGGCGGGCAAACAGTCCGGCCGCACGCAGGAAATTCAGCGTCTCATCGGGCGGTCACTTCGCGCCGTGGTGGACATGAAGGCGCTGGGAGAGCGGCAGATTTCCATCGATTGTGACGTCATCCAAGCCGATGGCGGCACCCGCACGGCGTCCATCACTGGTGCTTATGTCGCCCTGAAAGACTGCCTCGCCTGGATGCAGGCGCGCTCCATGATCGGCGGCGATGTCCTGCTTGACAACGTAGCCGCCATCTCCTGCGGCATCCACGAAGGCACGCCGGTGCTGGACCTCGATTACATTGAGGACAGCGACGCGGAAACCGACGCCAATTTCGTGATGACGGGCAAAGGCGGCATCGTGGAAATTCAGGGCACGGCGGAAGGTACACCGTTCTCCGAAGAAGAGTTCGGCCAACTGATGGCGCTTGCCCGCAAGGGTATTGGCGAGTTGGTCGATTTGCAAAACCTGTCATCATAGATTCGATGCGCGCGCTCGACACAGACAGCATCGTCCTCGCCACCCACAACGCGGGGAAGCTTGCCGAGATGCAGCAGCTGATGGCGCCCTATGGCTTGTCGGTGACCTCCGCTGCCGACCACGATCTGCCGGAACCGCCAGAGGATGGCACGACCTTTGAGGAGAACGCCTACACCAAAGCGTGGGCTGCTGCCTCCGCCACGGGGCAGGTGGCGCTGTCGGATGATTCCGGCCTCTGCGTCGCAGCGCTGGATGGCGCACCAGGTGTCTATACCGCCGATTGGGCCGAGAAGCCCGACGGGTCGGGGCGTGATTTCGTGTTCGCCATGGAGAAGGTGGAGAAGGCGTTGAACGAGGTTGGCGCACCGCCCGAAAACGAGGCCTCCCGGGAAGGCTATTTCTGCGCCGTGCTCTGCCTGTGCTGGCCGGACGGCCACGCCGAATATTTTCGTGGCGAAGCCCATGGCCACCTCATCTGGCCACCGCGCGGCGACAGCGGCTTTGGGTACGATCCGGTGTTTCGACCGCTAGGGCACGAACGGACGTTTGGGGAGATGACGGCGGACGAAAAGCATTCTTGGTCGCCCGGTGAGGAAGGCCTGTCCCATCGGGCGAGAGCCTTTGGCAAATTGGCGACTGCGATGCTGGAAGGGCGGTCGTGAGCAGCGTTTCCAACCTGGACGACGGCACCCCGGGCTTCGGCATCTACGTCCATTGGCCCTTCTGCGCGGCCAAGTGCCCCTATTGCGATTTCAATTCCCACGTCCGCCATCGCACGGTGGACCAGCAGGCCTTCGCGGAAGGCTATGCCCGCGAGATCGCGCATATGGCGGCGTTGCAGCCGAACCGGCCCGTCACCTCCATTTTCTTCGGCGGCGGCACACCGTCGCTGATGGACCCGGCGACGGTGGAGGCGATCCTCGCTGCCATCCACTCCCACTGGCAGGTGGAAGACGGGATCGAGATCACGCTGGAAGCCAACCCCACCAGCGTGGAGGCGGACCGGTTTGCGGGTTACCGCGCAGCCGGTGTCAATCGCGTGTCGCTTGGCGTGCAGTCGCTGCGGGACGATCAGTTGCAATTTCTCGGGCGTCTCCACACAGCCGATGAAGCGATTGCGGCGATCGAGATCGCCCGCGATCTGTTTCCGCGCCTGTCCTTCGATCTTATTTACGCGCGGCCCGACCAGCAGTTGCGCGAATGGCGCGCCGAGCTGGAGCAGGCGATTGGCCTCGCCGCCGATCACCTGTCGCTTTACCAGCTCACCATTGAGCCGGACACGCCCTTTTACGATCTGCACCGCAAGGGCCGGATCAAGGTTCCCGACAGCGAGCGGGCAGCGCAACTTTACGAGCTCACGCAAGAGGTGACTGCGGCCCACGGCCTGCCCGCTTATGAGATTTCTAACCACGCCAAGCCCGGCTGCGAGAGCCGCCACAATCTCACCTATTGGCGCTCCGGCACATGGGCAGGCATCGGCCCGGGCGCCCACGGGCGTCTGGACATGAATGATGGTCGCCACGCGCTGTCCACGAAGCGACACCCGGAAAGCTGGTTGGACGATGTGCAGGACAATGGCCAAGCGCTGACGGAAGACGACACGCTCACCGACGAAGAGTTAGCCGATGAAATGCTGATCATGGGCATGCGTCTGCGTGAGGGCGTCGACCTTAACCGCTACACCCAGACCACCGGCATCGCTATTGACCCTATCCGACTGCAGGACCTGAAGGGGCACGGCATGGTGGAAAGCTGGACCGACGACCAAGGTCGCCCCCGCCTGCGCGCCACCCCTGCCGGATGGCTGGTGCTGGATGCGGTCATCGCGGACCTGGCAGCTTAGCTTACTCGCCTTCCCCAAACCGATCGGCCACCAGCGCATCGAGCGCATCCAGCGCCTCCTCAGCCTGCGGCCCGCGCGCGGTGACTTCGATGCAGCAACCGGGGGAAGCGGCCAGCATCATCAGGCCCATGATGGAGGTGGCTTCTACCGTTTGCCCGTCCTTGGAGACGGTGACGAGGGCGTCGAAGTCTTCTGCCGTCTTCACGAATTTGGCGGATGCGCGGGCGTGCAACCCGCGGGCATTGCAAATGTCGAAACGGCGCGGGCCAATTTCGGGGTCACTCGCAAATTGCTGGCGTTCGTCCGCCGTCATGTCGTCCCCGCCAGCACTTCGCTTGCGACCTTGATGTAGCGACGGCCGGATTCCGTAAACGCGGCCAACGCCTCCGCCATCGGCATTTCATCGCGTACCGATGCCAGTTTGATCAGCATCGGCAGGTTCAGACCCGCCACAACTTCGATCAGCCCGGGTTCCATGACGGAAATGGAAAGATTGGACGGCGTGCCGCCGAACATGTCGGTGAGGATCACAGTGCCCTTACCGGTATTCGTGGCGGAGATGGCCTCCAGAATATCCTGTCGGCGCTGCTCCATATCGTCATCAGGCCCGATGGAGACGGTCTCGATCTGTGTCTGCGGCCCCACGACATGTTCCAGCGCGAGGCGGAATTCGCTGGCGAGCGCACCGTGGGTGACGAGAACGATACCGATCATAGGCTGCGGTTGATTCGATAACTTTGCAACGCAAGGATCGCGATCTTTGCATGGTGGTCGGTCGTTGCAAGCAAAAACGATGGTTTAGACCGAAGGTCGCATCGCTTGGGCGATCAGGATCGTCGCAACGCCGAGGTTCTGCGCCGGGACACGAATGAGCGGCAGCTCGGGTCCATTCGGCAACAGACGATGGTTCATCGGCTTCGGGATCCGATCTCCACTCCCCGTTAGATCGACGATCATATCGATCACAGCGTTTTCCATATGGTGGACCGGCTGCACGTCCAGTCCGCGGAATTCGGCCAGCCCTGCCAGTTCTTCGACCGGACGCGCAATGATGCGCCCATCCGCCAGATCGAGCCTCACCCGATCATCCGCCACCCAGACCGCGTGCCGTCCGGCAGCGCGATGGGCGGCGATGAGATGGTGGCCCAGCATGGATTTGCCGCTGCCTGAGGGGCCACGCAGCAGCAGTCCGACCGCGCCCAGCACGAGCGCGCTGGCGTGGATCGACGGTTCAGCCACGGCCCGACGGTTTCAGCGCGACGGCATGCAGCGGCAGCACCACAGTAAAACGCGCGCCTTCGATACCGTCTGGGCCCTCGACATTGGATGCAGATATTTCGCCACCATGGGCTTCCACGATCTGCTGTGAAATCGACAGGCCGAGACCGGAATTCTGCCCAAACCCTTCGCTTTCCGGACGGTCTGTGTAGAAGCGTTCGAAGATACGGCCCGTGTTCTCCGGCGGAATTCCTGGCCCGTTATCGGTCACGGTGATGACGGCATCATTCCCCTTGCGCTTCAGCGCGACGGCGACACGGCCGCCCTGTTCCGGCACGAAGGAGCGGGCGTTTTCCACCAGGTTGGCGAGCACCTGCCCTAAACGACTGGCATGACCCCCCACACGCCAGTCCATCGAGCGGCGCTGGCGACGGTTCGCGGGCGGCGCTTCGATGTCCAGAGTGATATCGGGCATGGGCCGGTTCTTGTCGGCTTGCATATGGGCGTAGGTGGCGTGGAACTCGCGCAGCAGGACGGACAGATCGATCGGTTCCACATTCTCGCGGGCGAGTTCGGCGTCCAGCCGCGAGGCATCGGAAATATCGGAAATCAGCCGGTCGAGACGATGCACATCGTGCTGGATGACAGAGAGCAGCCTCTCCCGCTGCTCCTCGCGTTTAGCGAGCGGAAGGGTCTCCACCGCACTGCGCAGCGAGGTGAGCGGGTTCTTCAACTCGTGGGAAACGTCAGCGGCAAAACTCTCGATTGCGTCCATGCGGTCGTAGAGGCTTTGGGTCATATCGTTGAGGGAACGGCCCAGATGGCCGATCTCGTCGGACCGGTCGGGAAATTCCGGGATGGCCTCGCGCCCCTGCTCCCCCTTGCGCACCCGTTCCGCTGCCGCTGACAGACGGCGCAATGGATTGGCGATGGTCGATGCCAGCAGGATGGAGAGCAGCGCCGTCACGGCAACGGCGACCGCGAAGGTGCGGAAGATGGCGATGCGCTCCTTCTCGATGATCGCATCAATATCGCCTGCCTCGGTGGAGAGCAGCAGCACCCCCAACACCGCGCGGAATCGCTGCACCGGCACCGCGACCGACACGATGGTTTCACCCTTCCTGGTGCGTCGCGTTTCGCTTTCACTGCGACCGGAAAGCGCTGTCACCACCTCGCGATATTCCGTGCCATTGCCGTTCAGCTTTTCGAAGTAAAGCGGCAGGTCGCGCTGCCAGAACCAGTTGCGGAAGGCGAGCCAGTTGCGCTCCAGAAAACCGCGCTGCTTTGCGCCACCTGGCGGCGGGAGATCTGTGCGCAGCACTTGCCCGCGCGAATACAGCCGGTCGGAGTCGAGAATGATGAGCCCATCGCGGTCATAGATGCGCGCGCGGGTGCGGGTGGGCGAAATCAACCGCCGCAAAACTGGCGCAACCTGCTCCGGATTGATGGGGAAGTCGAGATTTTCCGTCTCGCTTTGCATCGGGAAGGCGCTTTCACCCGCCTGCAGTTCCAGCAGCACATCTGGATCGATGGTGATCTCGTCGGTATCGACCGTCGCCTGGGCCGCGATGGCGCCTGCGATGATTTCGCCCTGCGTCAGCAGGCTCTCCACCTTCGCCTCGATCAGCGAGTCGCGAAACTGGTTGAGGAACAGGATGCCCGACAGCAGCACCACAAGCCCCGCCAGATTGAGGATGATGATCCGCCGCGTCAGCGACGTGAACAGCACCCGCCCGCCGAAGCGCCACGCGGCCTTAGGGAACGTCTTTTTGTGCGCAGGTATGTTTGGACCGTTGTCCTGCTGCTCCCCTGCATCGCCCAATGCGGGCACACCGGCAGCAATGCGCTCGCCAAGGCGGCGCTTGATCTCACTGGCAGAGGTTCGCCGCAGGGTGCGGATCATGGTATCGTGTCCGGGCTTGTGCGCCTACGCTTCGCGGAACCGGTAACCGACCCCATAAAGCGTCTCGATCATGTCGAAACTGTCATCGACTTGTTTGAATTTCTTGCGCAGGCGTTTGATGTGGCTGTCGATGGTGCGGTCATCGACATAGACCTGATCATCGTATGCGGCATCCATGAGCGAATCGCGGCTCTTCACCACACCGGGACGTTGGGCGAGCGCGTAGAGGATGAGGAATTCCGTCACGGTCAGCGTCACTGGCTTGCCCTTCCAGGCCGAGGTGTGCCGCTCCTGATCCATAGATAGATGTCCGCGCTCGAGAATATCGCCACCGCTGCCGCCATCCTCGGAGCGGCTACCGCCCTCGGCGCGGGCGGCTGTGCGGCGCAGCACGGCCTTCACCCGCTCCACCAGCAACCGCTGGGAGAAGGGCTTGGTGATAAAATCGTCGGCCCCCATTTTCAGACCGAACAGTTCGTCGATCTCGTCGTCTTTGGAGGTGAGAAAGATCACCGGCAGATCGCTCTTCTGGCGCAAGCGGCGCAACAGTTCCATGCCGTCCATGCGGGGCATCTTGATGTCGAAGACCGCAAGGTCGGGCCGCTTGGCGGTCAGACCGTCCAGCGCGGAGGCCCCGTCGGTATAGGTCTCCACCCGGTAGCCTTCCGATTCCAGCGCGATGGATACGGATGTGAGAATGTTGCGGTCATCATCGACGAGGGCGATTGTTGCCATGGATGTCTCCGAAAGTGCGACGCGGCGGACGGGTAGGCCGATGCCGGTCGTGAGGCGTCATTGATCCAATCTAGGTCTTAACGCATGGGTTTGAAAGAAGTGCCGATTTCGCTCGCACCGCCCTGCCGCCCGTGCCGTCGCCCAGGGATAAGATTGTGGGTGCGGTAACCATGCCTGTGAATGTGGCGGCAATTGAACCGATTAATTGAAAATTGAAACGGTTCGTAGGCCCAAAGGCCTGTTGTCTTGTGAATGTCACATTCTTAGGGTCGCGCCACTTTCGCAACAGGCCAACGCCGCCGGTCTTCATCACCGCCCTTTCCGGCCCTTGTTCAAAGGTTCACCATGACCAACTCCCCCCGCGCACTCGGTCCCGAGGGCTCTCGACTCATTGATACCGCAACAATCCGCTGGAACGATGGAGAGCAGGCGCTGTTCGACCTCGCCATCGAGCGCGGTGAAGGCCGTGCCACCGCCGACGGTGCGCTGTCGGTGACCACCGGCAAACACACGGGCCGTTCCGCCACCGACAAATATCTGGTGCGCGATGAGGGAACCGAAGACCAGGTCTGGTGGGACAACAACCAGCCCATGAGCCGGGATCACTTCGAGGCGTTGAAGGACGACATGTTCGCCCACGCCGCAGGCATGGAACTGGTGGGGCAGGAACTCTATGGCGGTGCGGACGAGACCTACCGTATCGGCGCGCGCATTTATCTGGAATTCGCATGGCACGGCCTGTTCATCCGTCACCTGTTGCGCCGCCCCGATGCGTCCGAACTGCCGGGCTTCACCGCCGACATGACCATCGTGAACCTGCCGTCCTTCAAGGCGGACCCGGCGCGCCACGGCTGCAAGAGCGAGACCGTGATCGCCGTTGATCTGACCAACCGTCTCGTCCTGATCGGCGGCACGGAATATGCGGGCGAGACGAAGAAGAGCGTGTTCGGCGCGCTGAATTATTGGCTGCCGGAAAAGGGCGTCATGCCCATGCATTGCTCCGCCAACGAAGGTGGGCGTGGCTCCGCCCTTTTCTTCGGCCTGTCCGGCACCGGCAAGACGACGCTTTCGTCCGACGCGTCCCGCACACTGATCGGCGACGATGAACATGGCTGGTCGGATGACGGCATCTTCAACTTTGAAGGCGGTTGCTACGCCAAGACCATCCGGTTGAGCGAAGAGGCGGAGCCGGAAATCTACGGCACGACCAAGATGCCGCTGTCCGTGCTGGAAAATGTTGTGGTGGACGAGGCCGGTGTGCCGGATTTTGACGACGGCTCGCTCACCGAAAACGGCCGCGTCGCCTACCCGCTTCACTACATCCCCAACGCTTCAGACGCGGGGCAGGCAGGCCACCCTAAGACGCTCATCATGCTCACGGCAGACGCCATGGGCGTGCTGCCGCCTATCGCGAAGATGACCCCGGCGCAGGCCATGTACCACTTCCTGTCCGGCTACACGGCGAAGGTCGCTGGCACGGAAAAGGGCGTAAAAGGCGTTCAGGCCACATTCTCCACCTGCTTCGGCGCCCCCTTCATGCCGCGCCACCCAACGGTCTACGGCAATCTGCTGCGCGATAAGATCGCCGCCAACGACGTCACCTGCTGGCTGGTGAACACCGGCTGGACCGGCGGCCCGTATGGCGAAGGTTCCCGCATGCCCATCAAGGCCACCCGCGCCCTGCTGGCCGGTGCGCTGGACGGCTCCCTCAACGATGCTGAGATGCGCCGTGATGAGAACTTCGGTCTTATGGTCCCCGTCGCCGTGGATGGCGTTGACAGCAACCTGCTGGACCCCCGCAGCACCTGGGCAGACAAGGACGCCTACGACCGCGCGGCGGAAGAACTGGTGGCGAAGTTCATCGAGAACTTTGCTAAGTTCGAAACCCACGTCGACGCCGAAGTGAACGAAGCCGCTCCGTCAGCAGCGTAGGGGCACGCTTCAACACTCCGTCATCCTCGGGTCGGTGCCTGAGGATGACGGCCCGAAGAAAGTTGGCAGAACACTTATCCCCGCCCTACCACCATCCCCCATACTGCCATTTCCTTCGCGCATGAGCCGGT
>JBCCRF010000062.1:0-11792 GCA_039208305.1 Pseudomonadota bacterium | reverse complement strand
GCGCACCATCGCCTCCACCGGCTCACCATTGGCACCGGAGAATTTCGCCTATGCCTATGAAGCGATCAAATCGGACATGCATCTGGTCTCCATGTCCGGCGGCACCGATATCGCCGCATGTTTCGTCGGCGGTGTGCCATGGAAGCCGGTCTATGATGGCGAGATCCAGGGGCCAATGCTCGCGATGGACACGCAGGTCTGGGACGATGACGGCGAGCCGATGACAAGTGGCAAGGGCGAACTCGTCTGCGCCAGCCCATTCCCTTCCATGCCGGTGGGCTTCTGGAACGATCCTGACGGCGCCAAATATAATGACGCCTATTTCGCCCGCTTCGACAATGTCTGGTGCCACGGCGATTTCGCGGAATGGACCGAGCGCGGCGGGATGGTCATTCACGGCCGCTCCGACGCAACGCTGAACCCTGGCGGAGTGCGCATCGGCACGGCGGAAATCTACAATCAGGTGGAGAAAATGGAGCAGGTGGAGGAAGCGCTGTGCATCGGTCAGCAATGGCAATCTGACACTCGCATCGTGCTCTTCGTGCGTCTGGCTGAAGGTGTCGATCTCACCGATGATCTGCAAGCGCAGATCAGATCACGCATCCGCACCGGCGCATCGCCCCGTCACGTTCCAGCCGTGATTGTGCAGGTTGCTGACATCCCGCGCACGAAATCGGGAAAAATTACCGAGCTCGCCGTTCGCGATATTGTCCACGGGCGAGAGGTGAAGAACCGCGAAGCGCTTGCTAATCCCGAGGCGCTGGAGCTTTTTGCCCGGATTCCTGCGCTGCAATCTTAAGGAACAGCCCTAAGCGAAACGGTTAACGAATTCTGTCGCAGAAATTTACTTTGCTGCAAGACAGAGGCTTATCGTTCGAATGTGAGTCATCGCGGTAAGGAGTGGGAAAGGTTTGGCGTGCAATTTAGAGCCACACCGCGCAAACAGGCCGTCGGGGCCGCTGCGCAACCCAGATACGATCCGCCACTGCCAACAGCCACATTAACTATTTTCAGCGCGGGGTTCCCCACCCCGCGCTTTTTTTTGCCCGCAGCTCAGTGGCCAAAACGCTATCGATCAGCAAGCACCCGTTGAACGGGAAAATGGATTTCCACCAGGGTGCCCTCATCCGGAGTGCTTTCGATGTGGAAGTCCGCGCGGTTGGCTTCTACCAACGCTTTCGTCAGTGGCAGGCCGAGGCCGGTGCCTTTGGACTCGCTGACCGATGATGAGGCCGTTTGGCGGAACGGCTGCAGTGCCTGCTCGATTTCATCTGCCGTCATGCCCACGCCTGTATCGCGGACCCGCAGCACCACCTCGCCCGTGTCCTCATAGACGGTGGAGACGATCACCTGCCCGCCCGACTTGGTGAACTTGATGGAATTGGAGACCAGATTCAGCACGATCTGGCGCATGCTGCGCTGATCAGCCACCACCTTGGGCACGACGGTGGAGAGGCTGGTGCGAATGATGATGCGCTCGGCATTGGCATCGCCCTGCAGAATGGCGACGTTTTCAGAGACGGTGCGGTTCAGGTCCACCGCATCGAAATCCATCTCCATCTTGCCGGCTTCGATTTTGGTGATGTCCAGCAGATCGTTGACGAGATCGAGCACGTGATTGCCCGAGCGGTTGATGTCACGCAGATAACCGCGATAGCGATCATTATCGATACGGCCCAGCCGCTCTTCGATCATCATCTCCGAAAAGCCGATGATGGCATTCAATGGCGTGCGAATTTCGTGACTGATCTTGGCGAGAAACTGCGTCTTCAACTCGTTGGCACCTTCGGCGGCGGCCTTGGTGGTCAGAAGTTCTTCTTCGGCTTTCTTCCAATGGGTAATATCCCGCACGACGGCGCAGCAATCATCGCTGTGCTGCAGCTGGCCCACCGTCATGAAAAGCGGTACCAGGCCGCCTTTTGAGGTTTTGCCGACGACCTCACGACCGTCATTCAGCAGGCTGGCAACGCCGGTGGCTCCCATATTGGCGAGGTAGTCCAGTGCGGCTCGGTGGCTCTCCGGCGCGAGCAGGCGGGTGATGGAGCGGTTTGCGATGGCGTCGGCATCTACATCGAACAGGGCTTCGGCGGACCGGTTGATGTCACGCACGATACCCTCGTGCGAAACGATAATGACACCGTCGGTGGAGACGTCGAGAATGGCCCGCAGATCATCGGCTTCAAGGCCGGTGAACTCGCTAGTAGCGGTACCGCTGGAGCCGATGGTTGTGGTTTCGGTGGCGCGTTTCTCCCCACTGTCACGCAGGTTCATGCGCTGGCGCGCTTCCTCCACTTGTAGGCTCAGAATGTCACGTGCCGCGACCTCCGGCGACAGCGGGCTGCGCGTATCCGTGCCACCCTCGTCATCCACAAAATTGCTGCCCCGCGCAGCAAGGCGTGGGAAGGGCATGATGTTGGTCCGGTCCGTCTCTTGCGGTTCGGCGCTCGCCGTTCGACCTGGCTGTGGGCCAGGACCATCACTGTCGCCATCGCCGTCACCACCGCCGCGACCATCGCTGGGCGGCGTGTGGCGCAGGGTCAGCAGCATGGCCTTTTCGCTGTCCCACGGAACGCTCTGCAGATTGCCATGCATCGCAAGGTCGTGGCCGTCGCGGTGGCGGATCAGGCCCTGCTGATCGCCATCGGCGAACAGCGCCTCGACGCCGCCATGTTGTCCCAGGTCCTCCAGATCGGCGTAGCCAGTGGTGGAAAAGAACTCGTCATTGCCGAACAGCAATTCGTCATCGCGATAGACCAGCACCGGGATCGGCAGGCGCGAGAGAATGGACGTGTCGACGTTACTGCGCGCGTCATCCTTCTCGGTGGTGTCGTCCGTGCCGTCATCTTCCGTATACGTGGCGTTATCGTCGACTATCGCTCGGTTTGCGAACGCGGACGGGATGAAACTTGCGCTGCTTTCGTCTTCGGTTTCAGCCTTATCAGTGCCATCAGCATTCGGCGCAGCACTGTCGGACAGCGTTTCACCGATACGACGGAAATTGGATGACTCGTCACTGGATAAGGTGCGCAGTTTATCAGAATCGCCGTTTGAGGCGTCGTCTTCGTCAATCTCAGCCGCATTGTCATCGGACGGGGATGGTTTCAGAAAGCCGATGGGCGCGGTGACCGCGCTGACTATGTCTTCGTCATCCGCCTTGGCACCGTCAGCGTCCACGTCGTAGTCGCTGCCGAGTTCACGCAAATCATCGTCGGTGTCATCTTGTACATCAGCCGCAGCAAGATCATCCACCACCGCGTCGGCGGTGCGGATGATCCCGAAGCCATTGAAGCCACCAAAATTGCGTGCGCTATCATAGGAGGGCAGCCCCGCCAGATCGACTGGCACCCGCAGATCCGTTCCGTCCACCGGCCAAAGCACAGTGCGGTTGGACCATGTGTCGCCCTTCTCCAGTAGGCCGTCGATCAAATCGCCATTGTCAAAGCCCAGTCTGTCAGCGACCGTTGTCCATGCCAGTCCACTAACTTCCGAAGCCCGCGGGCCGACCGTATCGGCGAGTTCCTTTGAGACAGCTGTGAACACCTTGTCCGGGCCGGTTGCCCAGGTGAAGCGCACGGGACGCGCGGCGGAAGCGAAGCGGAAACCGTCGCCTTCCTCATCCACCGTATCGGCTGCGAGATTGTCGCCTGAAGGGGCCGTCGCGGCGATGGTTGCGGCCGCCGCCGCATCGTCGACGCCGCTCCCCTCCTGTTCGATCGAAGAGTCTCCTTCGTCCTCAGCTTCGACTCCGGCGTCGGGATTGGTCGCACCTTCTGCGGCTTCAGAAGCGTGTTCAGCCGTCGCAAGCTCTTCGACGTCATCTTCGGCGTCTGTCGCGTCCCCGCCTTCCGCAAGCGTCTCATCAGCGGATGCGTCGGTGTTCTCATCCAAGTCTTCATGCGCTGCCGTGACGTCTGAGGTTCCGCTAGCATCCCCGTTGTCAGTGTCAGCATCAGCCACTTCATCACCGGAGACGTCATCCACGGAACCGACCACGACACCGTCTTCTGTCTCTTCGATGTCGTCATCGCTTGTTGGGGCGGCCATAGGCGGCGTTGGCTTGTGAACGACGGTGACGGTCTGCATCTCTTCTGTGCCGTCATCTGCATCGCTTTTTTCGGGCGAGCCCGCGACTGCAGCGGCAGCCGCTGCAGCAGCAGCGGTCGTGGCGGCAGCAGCCACAGCACCAACAGAGGACGATTTCTCTTCCTCTTCGGGTGTTTCCTCTGCAGGCGCATCTGGTGTTGGCGTATCGTCGGAGCGTTCGGTTTCCGATGTGTCATCAGCTAGAGGCGCTGATGGCTCTTCTGAAAAATCTTGATCCGCTTCGTTCAATACCGATGTAGCCTGTTCAACCGATGAGGTCGCTTCTACTACCGGCTCAGGCTCAGGCTCAGGCTCAGGCTCAGTCTCAGTCTCAGTCTCGGTCTGGGCTTCAGCTTCGGCACTCGACACCGCTTCGTCATCAAAGCTGGTATCAGCAACCATGTCCGATGGCGTCTCGACTTCCGCATTGGCTTCGGCTTCGATCTCCGGCTCCGTGCCGGCAGGAGTCTCTGTTTCTTCCGCTTCCTTCCGCGGTTTGAAATACCAGCGACCCATGCCCTCCGTCCGTGACCGGCGGTTAGAGAAGGCTCCTACCACAGGTGCCGCAGGCTCATCCGTCTCTTCCGCTGGTGCGGGCTCAACCTCTGCGGTGATCGCAGCCGCCGCAACCGCTGCACTCGTTGTCGTCGCCGCACTGGGTTCGCCGTCTGCCTCCCCGTCTGCAACGATTAGCAGATGCCGGGCAGGCACATCGGAGAGGCGCGCCAGACCGACGATCACTTCACCGCTTGGCGTATTGATCATACGCTTGATGAGACGGTTATCCTCTTTCGCCACGTCATCCACCAATCCGGCCAGTTGCGTATCGGCCAGATCGAGCGTGGCGAAATTATCCGAAGCAGCGATCACGTTGCCTGTCTCGCCGATGATTGCAGAGCCGTGACCAAAATCATTCAGGCCCTCCACGGCGGCCTGCGCTTGATCGTCTTCGTCGTAGCGACGACCGTGAAGCTCATCACTCACCACGAGGATGGCACTGTCGCCATTACTCAATGTCTGCTTGGTAAGGCCGAGCGCGACGAGTTGCGTTTTGAAGCCCATGCGGGCACGCACCATGGCGGCAGCCTCATCGCGTTGGTCCAATTGGCTTGCGGCAGCGCCGATCTGGCGCATGACGGCTGCGTTGGACCGTGCTTCGCCATCGAGAAGTGGGCGTAGATCGGACGACCCGAGAAGCCGTGCGCCCTCGGTATTGGCCCACAATATCTCGTCGCCCGCGTTGCTCAACAACACAGCGGCCCGTGCGGAGAGCACATAGCCTCGCAGTGCATCCTCGACGGCGAGGTCGATATAGGAAAGACGGGACTTGGCCATGCTTCACACTCGTTTTCGCCGGAGCGGAGCGAGCCGAACCGGCCAGCCGGGCGCACCGGTACGCAACCTTAATGAAAGGTTAAATACACCCCTTTGCAGCCCCGTTCCACCGCTTCCGCTCCCGCAGACTGTGCTATTGTGGTTCACAGTTAATCGGGGAGCGGCGGTGCACTTCGCGCTTGCAGCGAAAATTGAGTGTGGTGCGCCTTTGGTCTTGCGCCAGCCCCCACCTTGCCCCTATGAAGCGAGCGTTGCGCGCCCCATATAAAGCGCTGTGACTGTGCGGCTGTAGCTCAGTTGGTTAGAGCGCTGGCTTGTGGCGCCAGAGGTCGAAGGTTCGAATCCCTCCAGCCGTACCACTTCCGCCTAGAAGGCAGGTTTCTCAAGAGATCAATTCAGTGCGCGCCGCGCTCGATCCAAGCTGTCATGCGGGCCTTTATCGCCTGGCAAAACCGTTTCCGCCGCCAAGCGAATACCAAGGCGCACCCGACCACTCTCCAACTCGACCGGCGTGCGGGCGACGAGGTCTCTTAGCCTGTCGGTGAACAGCAGGGCGGGCGCCAGGGGCGTCTCTGGCAGCACGACGGCAAGCTCCGCAACGTCGGTCCGCGCCGGAATATCGATGCCCGTGCGGCTGGCCGTCTCGCACATGGTGGCAAGGGCAGCGATCACTGTGTCCACCGCTTGCTCGCCACGATTGGTCCAAAGATGATCGGTGCCACGGATCGTCATGATGACCACGGACAACGGATGATCGAAACGCTTGGCCCGCCGATATTCCGCGCCATAGCGTTCCAGAAACTGGCTGCGGTTGGGCAGGCCGGTGACGGCGTCAAAAATTTCGCTGATCTTCAGCCGCTCACGCAGCGCTTCAATCTCGCGTAAGTGCGCATCGTTCCCGTCGCCCTCGGTCTCATGATCGATATGGCGCCCCTCGACGAACGGCATGGCTGCGACTCCTGATTGTGGACGTGTGTGCAGTGCTAATTGCGCCAAGGCTAGCGCGCCATTCGTCAACCGAGCATGAATCCTATCGGTCACGACGGCAGGGGGACGTGGTCAATGTCTTGTTAGCCATATGTCGTTGCAGGCGCTGAATGGCTGATTCAGAACAGGCTACCTTGATCTGCCGATGCGGCGGGGGCGTGCTTCTTCAAAGGTTTTGACCTTTTAGGCGCAGCCATTTTGGGCGTTGTAGGATCGGCCTTTGTCACCTGCGTGGCAAAACTGCCGTCGCGCATTTCTACGTGAAGCGCATCGCCGATAGCAATGTTCGACGCGCTGTCCACCAATGCACCATCGTCATTGCGAAGCACAGCATAGCCGCGGCTGACGACGGATTTATAGGACAGACTTTCCAGCATTCGTTCGGCACGTTCGTAGCGCTCGCCTGCGCGCTCCAGTTTCAACTTGGTGGCCCGCTCAACGCTCGAGTGAGCGCGCTGCAAGCGGTCACTCGCTTGGCTTAGCCTTTGCAGCAGCGGCTCGCTTCGCAGCCGCGCCGCTTGACCATCGAAGCGTTGCCGCTTGTAGCGCGTGGCGTTTAGCAGCGCGGTGCCGTGGCCCTTGGACAGAACGGCGAGGCTATTGCGCCCGGCGATGACCTGTTTTTCCAACAAAACAGGTTTCAACCGTGCCGAAACCGTTTCGTTGCGCATCGCCGCTCGCTCTACCCGCCGCACCAGATTGCGGCCAAGGCCTGCGGCAGCTTCATCGAAGGCGCGTCGGGGCAGGGCCAGCAGATTGTCCAGCGACGGCAAACCGCGAGCCGTGGCACGCAGCGAGGTGCGGCGGGTCTCTGCCACGCGGCTGATGGCAGCGCGCAAGCGTGCAGCCAGGTTGGCGAGATAGGCTTCCAACTCCGCTTTGACGGGTACCGCCTTTTCTGCGGCAGCCGTGGGCGTCGGCATCCGCAAATCGGCGGCATAGTCCACCAGCGTCCAGTCGGTCTCGTGACTGACGGCGGAGATGACCGGAATGTCGGAGGCTGCCACCGAGCGCACCAGCGCCTCGTCATTGAAGCCCCACAAGTCCTCCAGCGAACCGCCACCACGGGCGACGATGATCAGGTCGGGCTTCGGCCAAGCCGTGCCTTCTCCGAACTGGTTCAACTGATAGACGCCGTTCGCCACCTCACGCCCGGACGTCTCCCCCTGCACTCGCACGGGCCAGACGATTACATGGACCGGATAGCGGTCCATCAACCGGTGCAGAATATCGCGGATCACAGCGCCGGTGGGCGACGTCACAACAGCGATGACCTTTGGCATGAAGGGAATGAGCTGCTTGCGCCTCTCGTCGAACAGGCCTTCCGCCGCCAGCGCTTTCTTGCGCTGCTCGAGCAGTGCCATCAGCGCACCGGCACCAGCTGGTTCGAGGTGGTCGATAACGATCTGATAGCTGGAGCGGCCCGGATAGGTGGTCAGCTTGCCGGACGCGATGACCTCCAGCCCTTCCTCCGGCTTGTGGGCAAGCTTGGCGTTTTGCCCCTTCCAGATGATCGCGTCGATCCGCGCACGGTCATCCTTCAGCGCAAAATAGCTGTGTCCGGAGGAATGCGGCCCGCGATAGCCGGAAATCTCGCCACGCACCCGCACATGGCCGAACGTGTCTTCCACTGTGCGCTTCAGCTTGCCGGACAGTTCCGAAACGGAGACTTCCAGCGCATTGGTGTTCTGTGATGCGTTCGTTGATTCGGGCATCCCTTACCCTACCGCAACGGCCGCGCCAGGTTTGGAAAAATCGGGCATCTCGCTCTTGGCGAACGGGTCCATCGTGAATTCGATATAGCTGCCATCGGGCCGCTGTGACATCGCGGGCAGAGACTGGATGCAGACGCGAATGTGGTCGGCCAGCGCCCGCGAGGCGGCGGTCTTTTCCCGTTGCCCGTGCAGCAGACCGATTTCACAGGCCGGAAGCGGTGGAAAGCGATTGTGGGAATCGAGCACCCGCATGCCCGGACGTAACGCCGACTCCGGCAGAACCGCGACCGCCAGACCCGCCAAAACTGCGGCCCCGACAACGGTTGCCGAATAGCTGGCATAGAGCAGCCGGTGTTCGACGCCCGCCTTGGTTAGCGCTTCCAACGCCGAGGCGCGCCAGATGCAATGGGGGGATCCCAATGCTAGCGGCACGACTTTCTGCGTGTGGACGATATGGCGTGCAGACGTGACCCAAACCAGTCGCTCCTTGCGGATCAGTTCGGACCGGCGCGCTACCTCATTGTGGGTGACCACTGCCATGTCCAACTCGCCTGCGCCGATGCGCCCATCAAGCTGAAAAGAGTTTTCGCAGGTGACGCAAACCTCCACCAGCGGATTGGTTTCTGAAAAGCCTGCGAGAATGGCGGGCAGAAACCGTTCCGCATAGTCGTCCGCCGTGCCCAGATGCACCTCTCCGCGAAGGGCATTGTCATCGAAGGCAGCAAGCGCCTCCGACGACCGCTCCACAATATCGCGGGCGAAGGGCACCAGCCGTGTGCCGTCCGCGCTTAGCGTGATGCCACGGCCCACGCGGTCGAAGAGCGGTCGCCCCACCGTCTCCTCCAGCTTCTTCATCTGCATGGAGACTGCAGACTGCGTTTTCGCCACGCGGTTGGCGGCGCGTGTAAAATTCTGCGTCTCTACGACAGCGAGAAAGGTGCGCAGTTGATCGATGTCCAGCATGACTTTTCCATACATCACGAATTTTGATGATTTCTATCAAAAACATTCGTTGGATTGATAGTCAATCCGGGTGCATATGGGGCGGGTCGATGATGACAGGCACGGGTTGGAAGCCCCGACACCAAAAAGGAAATGATCATGACCTCCCCCTTCGCACTTCTGCGCTCGCTGCACATTCACGTCCCGGCACCGGCTGCGGTGGCAAACACGCTGTTGGCGCGTCTGCGCGCCGGCTGGATTGCGCGCAAGAACCGTGCGGAGATCGAAGCCTTGCTCACCGCGCCAGATTTCGTGCTGCGTGATATCGGTGTGAGCCGTGGCGATGTGGTGGAGGCCCTGTCAAAGCCTGTAGAAGAAACAGGCTTGCATCTGAAATTGCTAGCGGCAAAACGGCGTTTCAACGCGCGTAACCGCAAAGCCCTCTGACATGCCCCAGTCGAAAGCTGTTGCATGACGGCTGAATCGGTCTCCCCAATCACTGGTCGTGGAGCCGGCTCCAGACTTGTCGATGCCAACCCTGCCGATCGGCGGCTAACCGCCGGCGACTATGTGCTCTACGTGGTGCTGGTCGCGTCGTGGAGCGCGAGCTGGTACGCGCTCGCGCTGCAGGTCGGAGAAGTGGCAGTGCAGACGTCTCTCTTCTGGCGTTTCGTGATTGCAGCCGTCGTCATGTGGGTTTGGACGTTGGCAACGAGACAGCGCGTGGCCTTTCCCGCGCGCGCCCATCTCGCTTTCGGCGGGATGGGCCTTTTTATCTTCTGCATCAACTTCATGCTGTTCTACTACGGCTCAGCCTATTTGTTCTCCGGCCTGTTATCGGTGGTGTTTTCGCTCGCCTCCGTTTTCAACCTGCTGCTGATTTTTGCGCTGACGGGCAAAGCCCCGCGTGTGCGGGTGATGGCGGGTGCGCTTCTCGGGTTTTCCGGCATCGCGCTGATGTTTGCGCCACAGATGGAGGGGCAAAGCTGGACCGGCAGCACGATGATCGGCCTTGGCCTCTGCGTCGCCGGAACCTTGTCCTTTTGCATCGGCAGCCAGATTTCTGCCGCCCTGCAAAAAGCGAAAGTGCCGGTCATTCCCGCATCTGCCTGGGGCATGAGCTACGGTGCGCTGGCCTCGCTGGTGATGACGCTCGTGCTGGGCAACAGCCTCGCGATCGTCTGGACGCCGATCTATGTCGGTTCGCTGGTGTTCCTCGCGCTCGTCTCGTCAGTGCTGGCCTTCTGGTCCTACCTCACGCTGATCGGCCGCATCGGCGCGGGCCGTGCGAGCTATGCAACGGTGCTGTTTCCGGTTTTCGCACTGCTGATCTCAGCGGTGTTCGAAGGCTACGGCTTCCCGTTGCTCGCCATTATCGGCCTCGCTTGCGTGCTGGCAGGCAACATTCTGGTCCTGGGGAAGTCGAGGAGTTAGAGCCATTCAAGCTCTTTGCTTGAATGGCGAGGCGATCAAGATCGCCCAGTGCTGGCTGCGCCGCGCCTGTGCAGCGAAGGCCCGCAGGGCCGATAGCGTGAGCGCAAAGAATCAGTTCCCAAGGAACTGATCGAAGATATCGCCGGTCTGCCGTTGATACTGGCGGCTCGTCTGTCCGCCCGGGTCCAGCATATCGCCGAACACATCGTTCAGCCCGCCACCGCTCGGCGGAGGAGCCTGACGCGGACGCCGCGCGCGCCGTGAGGGGCGCGGTGCGTGCTGCGGTGCTTGAGCCTGGGTCTGGCGACGGCGCTGGCGAGGTGTACCGCCGCCGCCCAGCAAATCCTCCAGTAATCCGCCGAGACCGCCGCCTGGATTGGCCCGACGGCGAGCGCGGGGCGACTGTGTGCGGCGTGACCGGGGCAATTCTGCTCGGGGGGCCGGCGCGCGTTGCTGCTGACCACCGCCGAGCAATCCGCCCAAAAGGTCTTCCAGCGAATTTGGCAACGCCTGTCCGGAGCGGGAGCGTCGGCGCGGCTGCTTCGCCCCGCTCAACATGCCACCGGCAACGCCTTCGATCAGCGTGCCCAGCAATCCGCCACCTGCTGCCTTGCCGAGCGTGCGGCCCATACCACCGCCCATATTGGAATAACCACCCCCCGTGCCGCCTTTCAGCAGCGCGCCCATCACCATGGAGGCGAGCGCCGGTAGCATGGCCTTGATGATACCGGAACTGACACCGGATGCGGCAGACGCATGGTTTGCCACGCCGCGCGACACGTCCTTGTTGCCGAACAGATGACCGAGGATCGCCTGCCCCTCGCTCAACCCCTGTTCCGACACCGCCATGCGCGGCTCACGGGCATATTGAGCGTGCTGACCGGAGGCGAGGGCATTGATGAGCCCGGCCGCGGATGACGCCGAATTGGTCTGCCGCTTCAGCCCTTCGGAAAAGGCTGGAACGATCGCGTTCATGGCCTCGATCGTCTGCGCTTCGCTCAAACCGAACTGCCGAGACAAGGCATCGACATTATTCCGGGTCATCAAAAGTTGCGACAGGTTCATCGGTTCGGTCTCCCATCGGCCAAATGGCCGTTTTTACTATCGTAACGCGATAACGCGGCCTGCTGGAAGGGGTTGCGGAAACGGTGAGCTCAATACCCGTATTCCTCGAAAATATGGTCGATATCGCCGTCCCAGTTGGAGTGGAACTGCTTGAGCAGCCGCTCGGCCTGGGTTTCCTTCAGCGCCAGCACTTCGTCCAGCGGGCCGAGGAAGTGGCTTTCATTGACGCCT
>JBCCRF010000061.1:0-11923 GCA_039208305.1 Pseudomonadota bacterium | reverse complement strand
GACATGGTGGTGCCGCGCACGGAGATGAAAGACACGATCTCCGATCTGCTGACCATCCTGATGCACCGCCCGAAGCGCGGTGGCGATGAAGATGAGCAGCTCGTCGAAACGCCGAATGTCATGGGCGACGAACAGACCGAAGCGCAAGCGGCTCTGTCAACCGCAGCACCTGCCGATGCCAAGTCTTCGGGCGGTGCCAATGACGTGACTGCGCCCATCGTCGATCAGACGGCAGCAAAGCCAGCTTAAGCGTCCGGCAGCACCACCGTCTCCGGTTTGGGCTGCACGAGAAACAGCCCCACCAGCAACAGCACCAGTGCGGCCCACAGCCACACGGACGGTGCCTCGCCCAGCAATACCATGGACATCAATACGCCCGACGGCGTGACGAGATAGGCGACCTGTGCGGCGAAAACCGGCCCCGCCGCGCCAACCATCCAGATATATCCCAGATAGGCCACTGCGTGGATAAGGCAGGTTGCGGCGGTGGCCATCTCCGCCTGTCCGAAACCGGCGAACGGGTCGATGAATGTGCCGGTGGCGATTGTGGCCGGTGTCACCAGAATGAGCCCGACCACAGACGCACCGAACAAGGTTGCCACCGGTCCGGTATCAGCAGGCTGTTTCAGCGCGAGATAGTTGCCTTCGGCTCCGTAGCAGAAGGGCGCAATGAGGGCGATCAGCACCCATCCGGCTTTTGAAGCATCCGGCAATGAACCATCCGGCAGAACAAGCAGCGCAATAGCCGTTGCACCCAAAGCGACGCCCAGCACTCTCAGCGGCGCGAAAGTCTCGACGCGGATCACCAGCGCGACGACGAGGGAAAAGATCGGCACCAGCGCGATGACCAACGCCATCACCGATGCGGGAAGTTGTGCCGCTGCGAGATAGGAAAACGAATTCGGCACCACCGTGCCCAGCAGCGTGACCATGAGAAAGAAGGTCAGATGCCGCCGGTCGATCACGATCTGCGACCCGCGCATCCATGCGGCGACTCCCAGCACCACCACCGCCACGAACAACTGCCAGAAGATTAGCCCAAGCGGCTGGTGCCCGGTCGATACGGCGATTTTGGTGATCGGGATCGATGTGCCCCAGATGAGGCCAAGCCCGAAGAGACAGGCGAAGTAGAAGAGCGTGCGAGACATGGAAGCGCTTTATCCCGATGCGCCAAGCCGCGATAGCTGCGTTTGCGACGCGGTTCGCATCAAGTCGGCGGCGTGCCGTTCGCCGCGAGTGCATCGCCAGCCAGATAGAGCGAACCGGCGATCAGCACGCGAAGAGGCTCGTCACTTTGCGCCATGTCTATCGCGGCTATAAGGCTAGCGGCGGTCGCAACGTCGAGGCCCACACCGCGGGCAATCTGCGCAAGTTCAGCCGCCGGAACACCTGCATCGCTGGAGGTGATGGGGACGGTGATGACCTGCGGTTTCAAAGGTTCGAGAGTGGCGAAATAACCGCTTGGGTCCTTGGTGTTCAGCATCCCGGCGATGAGGAGCACCTTTCGCGGATCGCGCTGTTGCAACTGACCCAGCCAATCCGCCACCACTGCGCCAGCATGGGGATTGTGGCCACCGTCGATCCACAATTCGGTGTCCGCACCCAGCTTGTCTTTCAGCGCACCGCTTTGAATGGCTTGTAATCTGCCCGGCCATGTCGCTGTCGCTAGTCCTGCCTCAACTGTGTCGGCTGACAGCTCTTGGTTGCGACCTGTGAGGAATTGGCGGGTGGCGGCAATCGCGGTCGCCGCGTTGTCGATCTGATGCAGGCCGGGTAGGCGGGGCGGGCTGAGATCGTAGAGAACATCCTCACCCTGATAGAGCATGCGACCGTCTTCCAAAGTTGCAGAGAAATGCTGTCCTGTCGCTGAAACCGGCGCGTGCATCTTCGCAGCTTGGCGCTCTATGACATCAAGCGCATCATCTTCCTGAGGCCCGACAACGACCGGCACGCCGCGCCGGATGATCCCGGCTTTCTCGAAAGCGATCTTCGCCAGCGTGTCGCCGAGATAGGCTTCATGGTCCATCGCCACCGGCGTGATGACGGAGACGGCTACTGTCTCATCCGGCATCACATTCGTCGCGTCGAAGCGCCCGCCGAGGCCAACCTCAATGAGACACACATCGGCGGGATGTTCGGAAAACAGAACGAAGGTGACGGCCGTGAGAACCTCAAAGACGGTGATCGGCTGTCCGCCATTCGCCTGCGCCACGCGGTTGATGGCATCGGCTAGCACATCATCAGAGACGAGCGTGCCCGCAAGCCGATAGCGTTCGTGCCAGTTCACCAGATGGGGGGAGGTGTGGACGTGGACCGTCATGCCGTGCGCTTCCAGTACTGCGCGGGCGAAGGCGATGGCGGAGCCTTTGCCGTTCGTCCCTGCAACATGAATGACCGGCGGTATCTTGGTTTGTGGATTGCCGAGTTTCGCAAGCAGGCTGGTAATGCGGTCAAGCGATAAATCGAACCCTTTAGGGTGGATCTTCATCAACTCGTTGATAGCGGCATCGGCCTTGCCGCCCATTGTCTTCGTCATAGTGCGCGTCCCGGCCTCAGCCAGATGCGGCGGAGGCCTTGCAGAGGTGGTTGACCGGACAATCCGGACATTTCGGTGCGCGCGACGTACACACTTTCTTGCCGAATTGCAGCAGCCAGAAATGCCCGTCCCGCAGGGCCCATTTTGGTGACCGCTCTTCCAGATGCGTTGCCGTCTGCGCTTCCGTCTTGCCGCGGGCGAGACCGGTTCGGTTCGAGACGCGGTGCACATGGGTGTCCACCGCGATCACATCTTCACCGAAGGTGAAGGACATGACGATATCGGCGCATTTGCGTCCGATACCCGGAATCTTCATCAGCCCCTCGCGGGTGGTGGGAATGTTGCCCTGCAACTCCTCCACCACGTAAGCGCACATCTTTTTCAGATTGCGCGTCTTCATGTTGTAGAGGCCGCAGGGCTTGATGGCGGCTGCAATCTCCTCGTCCTCCAGCGCTAGAATTCTCTCCGGCGTACCGGCCAGTGCAAAGAGAGCTTTGGATGCTGCCGCTGTGTTCGCATCGCGTGATTGTGCCGAGAGCATGCAAGAGACGCAGGAGCGGAACGGGTTGGGCTGCTTCTTCGGCCCCTTCGCCGTCGGCGTCCGCCCCGGCATGACCTCAGACAGTGTACGGTAAAGTTCTTCGATTTCCCGTGGTGCCAGCAGCTTTTCGGCAAAGGCGATGTTTTTCGGCTGGCTCATGGGCGTCCTTTCGTCAGGCGTTCACCACCCCCGCCTCCCAGCCCAGCATGGCGCGTTTGCGGGTAAGGCCCCAGTGATAGCCCGTCAGCGAGCCGGATTTCCCGATGACACGGTGACACGGCACCACGAAGGAGATGGGGTTCGACCCCACTGCCGTGCCGACGGCCCGTGCGCCGGTTGGCTTGCCGATGGAGTTCGCCAGATCACCATATGTGGTCGCTTGCCCGACGGGGATGGACAGCAGCCCTTCCCAGACGCGGATCTGGAAATCCGTACCGATCAGCACCACGCGCAGCGGGTCCTCGCGCTGCCACCGTTCGGGCTGGAACACGCGGGCTGCATAGGGCGCGGTGAAAGCTTCGTCCTCGCTATATGTCGCCTTGGGCCAGCGACGCTGCATGTCCGCTAGAGCGTCGGCGCGATCAAAGGCGAGACGCCCCGTCTCGTCGCTGTCACCGCCTTCATCGGCGAAGGCAAGACCGGCCAGCCCACGCTCCGTCGCCATCACCAACGCATCGCCGAAGGGGGAGCCGTGGAAGGCGTAGCGAATGTGCAGGCCTTCACCACCGGCCTTGTAGATGCCGGGGGACATCGCCTCGTGAGTGACAAAGAGATCGTGCAACCGGCCCGGGCTGGATAGACCGAGTTCGTAAGTCGCGTCCAAGAGCGGCAACCCGTCTCCCAGCAAGCGGCGGGCATGGTCCAGCGTCACGGCCTGCAGGAAGGCCTTGGGCGAAATGCCGGCCCAGCGCACAAAAACCTTCTGGAGCCGCGCGGCGGGGATGCCGGTCAGATCGGCGAGTTCCTCCAGTTCCGGCTGGTCACGCCAGTTCTCTGTGATGTGCGCCAGCACCTGCTGGACAACGGCATAGTCATCCAGCGGTCCGGGTAGGTTGGTAGACGTCGCTATCGAAGCTGGCGGCATGGCTGAAAGAGTGTCGGCGGCGGTTTGCATGTGCATCGGTCATCATCCTGTGGTGGACATTGCCTGCACACAAGCGCGATGGCGAAGGTCTCGCCACCCGATAACCGTCACCTGTGAAAACATCAGCGTTTGGCCGAGGACAAAGCCTGCGAAAGGGCGTCGGCAAAGCTCTCGCGATCGGCAGGATTGAGGAACTTGCCGAAGGCCACGCTTTCCTTGCGGTTGGCGAGGCGCATGGCGGTGATGCCGATTTCCTCGTGTCGGTCCACCTCGAATCGCGTGCCGAATTGCGGGAAGGCGAATTCCCGCCGCGGGCGACCGCGCTCCACATGGGCGAGGCTCACATGCTCGCGGGAGACCTCGATCTCTTCATAGGTCTCGCCATCGCGATAGCTGGCACGGAACGCCAGATAGACCAGCAGCAGATCGAGCCCCAGAAAGCCTGTTACCGGCCAAAGGCCGACAGACAGGAAAACAAGCCCGACCGTCACGCAGAAGGCTGCCACGAACGCCATGAGAATACGGAACCCCTGCGGCGATAGCGACCGGTGCGGCGTCAGCCTCGCGGTGAAAAGCGGGGGTGGAGCGGACATGGTGTTGTGCGGTGCCATGCCCTCTTTATACAGGCGCTCATGGCCGCTTCAAAACCCAAATCGCCGCAGCGAAAGCAAAAGAAATTACCGCGTGCAAAATACACGCGAGCGGAGATGACGGCGATCTTCGAGCGTTTTCGCTTGCAGCGTCCGGAGCCGAAGGGCGAGCTCGAACACGTCAATCCGTTCACATTGGTGGTGGCGGTCGCGCTGTCGGCACAGGCGACCGATATCGGCGTGAATAAGGCGACACGGCGGCTGTTTCCGCTGGCGGATACGCCGGAAAAGATGCTGGCGCTCGGCGAAGAGGGTGTGCGGGAGGCGATCAAGACCATTGGCCTCTACCGCAACAAGGCGAAGAATGTGATCGCGCTGTCGCAGAAGCTGGTGGACGATTTCGGCTCCGTCGTGCCGCAAACGCGGGAAGAACTGGTGACGCTGCCTGGCGTCGGGCGCAAAACGGCGAATGTCGTTATGTCCATGGCCTTCGGTATTCCCACCATGGCGGTGGACACCCACATTCTGCGCCTCGGTACGCGCATGGGAATCGCGCCCGGTAAGACCCCCGATGATGTTGAAGCGATCCTGATGGCGCGGGTGCCGGAGGACTACCTCTACCATGCCCATCACTGGCTTATCCTCCACGGCCGTTATACCTGCAAGGCCCGCACGCCACTGTGCGGCGAGTGCATCATCGCGGACTTATGCAAGTCGAAGGAAAAGACAAACTCCGTCCCAGCGCCGATTGTGCGGCTGCCGGAGAACGGGTTGGTTGATCAGGCAGCAGCCTGAACCGCTCCCTGTTTCTGCGTCCATTTGAAGACGTGGACCATCATCGCGCCGGCGAAGAGCGGTGTGAGCAGGTTAAGGATGGGGATGGCCAGCACGACCGCAATCGCCAGACCGGCGATGAAGATCGACAGGCCGTGCCTGTCGCGCAGGCGGTCCGCCTCTTCTTGTGACACGTGGCGCAGGGCGGCGAACTGGAAATACTCTCGGCCGAGCAGATAGCCGTTCAGGGCGAAGAATATGATGAAGCCAAGGCCGAGGAACACCACGAGTAGCAGGGCGATGATGTTACCGATGACCACGAGGCCGAAGAAGCGCAGCGTGATGCCGATGGATTGTGCAATCGACAACGCCCGCCCTGGCGGTTCAGAAGGGTAGTAGGTCCGCTCCACTTCATCGGCGATATCGTCAAGAAACACGCCTGCAAACACCGACGTGACCGGTGCGATGAGGAAACTCATGCCGATCAATAGCCCTGCGCCCAAGAGCCATGCGAGCGCCGTTGCGACCCAGGGATAGGGTGCCAGCAGCGGCAGCAGGAAGGCATGGCTTGCAGCCTGCAGCACCAGCCACATGACGATCAGCATGGCTATGGTCAGCCCAATGGACTTCCACAGCACAGCGCGGAACGGTGCGGAAAAGACCTGAGCAACGGCCTTGTTGATGGAATCGACAAGCATAAATGCGCCCTTTGCCCGGCGTTTCGAGTGTGGTCGTGAGATGGGTATCGGCCAGCGTTACCGCAAGGGATCACACGCTGTGGCACTGGCCAAATGGGGCGCAAGTCGCTAGGTCACGCGCCAATTCCCAATTGAGATTGCCCTCCCATGTCCGAACCGACATTCAACGTTCTCACGATTGGCAATGCCATCGTGGACATCATCGCCAATGCCGACGACGCGTTTCTGCAGCGTGAGGAGATCATCAAGGCGGCGATGAACCTGATTGATGCTGACCGCGCGGAACATCTTTATGCGGCCATGGACGATCTGCCCGGCGGGCGGCTGGAAGCATCGGGCGGCAGTGCGGGCAACACGGCAGCGGGGCTTGCCAGCCTAGGTTCCCGCGCCGCGTATTTCGGCAAGGTGGCGAATGATCATCTGGGCAACGTCTTTCGCGACGATATCCGCAAGATCGGCGTGAGTTTTGACAGCACACCGCTGGAAGGCACGCCGCCCACAGCCCGTTCCATGATTTTAGTCACGCCGGACGGCGAGCGGTCCATGAACACCTATCTGGGCGCTTGCGTCGAATTCGGCCCTGAAGATGTGATCGCAGAAACCGTCGCTGGATCACAGGTCACCTATTTCGAAGGCTATCTGTGGGACCCGCCAAAGGCCAAAGAAGGCATTCGCGAAGCCGCTCGCATCGCCCACGCGAATGGGCGGGAAGTTGCCATGACGCTTTCTGACCCCTTCTGCGTCGACCGTTACCGCGACGAGTTTCTCGATCTGATGACCTCCGGCACCGTGGACATCATCTTCGCAAACGAGGCGGAACTCTTGTCACTCTATAAGGTGGAGGACTTCGACGCCGCCCTCGACCGCGTGGCGAAGGATTGCAGGCTGGCCGCCGTCACTCGCTCCGAGAAAGGCTCGGTCGCTGTCCGAGGTGATGAGCGCCATCAAGTCGATGCCCACGCCATCGACAAGCTGGTGGACACGACCGGTGCCGGCGACCTCTACGCCGCAGGCTTCCTGCATGGTTACACCGAAGGCATGGACCTCACCGCCTGCGCCCGCATCGGCGGCATGGCGGCGGCAGAAGTGATCCAGCATCTCGGGCCGCGCCCGCAAGTGAGCCTGAAGGATATGCTGGTGGGCGAGAGTTTTTAGGTCATCTTTATGTAAAGGACGATCGCGCCTACGTTGTTCTCACAATGTGAAACGCCTTGGAGAGATTTCGATGAAACGCTTGTTCCACATCAAGGCTATCTGGGATGCCGATGCGAAAGTTTTCGTTTCGGAAAGCGATATTATCGGCTTTCACATCGAGGCGGAGACGCTGGATGAGTTTGAGGATTTGATGTCCGAGTTGGCGGTTGAGCTGATTGTCGAAAATCACTTCTCGGCCAATGATTTGGCATCGACATCATTGCGCGACCTTGTACCCGGAATCGTTTGGCAACGCCCTGACACCGCGTTCGCCGCTGGTGCATAAGCTCTCGTGGCTGAACTTTACCGCAAGCTATCAGTTCTGTTGCGCGAAGCTGGGTTTGAATACGAAAAGAATGCCAAGGGGTCTCACGAGAAATGGCGGCACTCTGAAACGGGGCGTCTGATTATCGTGCCTCGCAGTACTAAGAGCGCCCATACGGCCAATGCGATCTTGAGGTCAGCCGGTCTGCCGAAGGCGTTCTAACAAAAAAGCCCGCCGGGTCGACCGACGGGCTTCGTACTTTTGGCAACTTCAGTTCAGCGCGGCGCCAGGACCATCATCATCTGGCGGCCTTCCAGCTTCGGCTCGGCTTCCACTTTGGCGACCTCTTCCGTGTCGGCTTTCACCTTTTTTAGAAGGTCCATGCCGAGATTCATGTGAGCCATCTCGCGGCCGCGGAAGCGCAGGGTGACCTTCACCTTGTCGCCATCCTCGAAGAAGCGGAACACGTTGCGCATCTTCACGTCATAATCATGCGTGTCGATGTTGGGGCGCATCTTGATTTCCTTGACCTCGACGGTCTTCTGCTTCTTGCGCGCCTCGTTGGCCTTTTTCTGGGCCGCATATTTGTATTTGCCGAAATCGAGGATCTTGCAGATCGGCGGTCTGTTGGTGGGGGAAATCTCCACCAGATCGAGACCGGAATCACGGGCCATTTCCAAAGCTCTTTCGAGGGGGACAGCTCCGTGGTTTTCACCCTCGGCGTCGATCAGCTGGACTTCCGGGGCAGTGATATCGTTGTTGGCGCGCGGTCCGCTCTTCTGCGGTGCGGCGGCTCTGTGTGGACGACGAATGGCCGTGTTCTCCTGACTTGTTGCGTTCATTTGCGAACCAGCATCAGCATGCTGCCGACGGCTGAAAAACTCCGTTAGCACGAATCAGTTGCCAACGCACGTTTTTGTGCACGGTGATTATCGCGTGCAGCGCAATCACTCGTTCAGCAAACGGCGATAGACGGCGAGCGTCGCATCGCCCATCGCTTGCAGGCTGAAGCGGGACGTGGCGTGAGCGTGTGCGCGCGCGGTCACCGCGTCCGAGTCCATCTTCGGCATGGCGAGAACCATGTTCAACGTTTCCGCCAGGGCCGTGGCATCGCCGGGCGGGTATGCCCAGCCGGTGCGTTCGGCGTCATTGACCGCTGGTGGCGTCAGGATCGTGTCGCTCGCCGCGCCGATGGCGGTTGCGACCACCGGTGTGAACAGCGCTGCCGCTTCCACAGGTGTGCGACCGAAGGCTTCTGCCTGCGTGGATGCCTGCACCATGATGGCCGCTGTCGCGGCCGCAGCTGCTGGATCGTCGCAATGGCCGGGCAGAATGATGCGGTCGGTCAGCCCGAGTTCGGCGATGCGCGCGCGTAAGCCGCTCTCGTAGTCGCTGGCTTTCCCCGCGCCACCTGCCAGCACAAAGCGGATGTCGGGATGCGCTGCCAACACGGCGGGAGCTGCATTGATGATTGTGCGATGCCCTTTCAGCCGAGTGAGCCGCGAGACCATCACAACTAGTCGATCTTTCTCCCCGACACCCCATTCGCGCCGCAACCTCTCTTCCCGCTCCGGCGCAATGGCATCGCGCTGGAAATCCGTGAAATCCACACCCCGCGGAATGGCGACGATACGGTCCGCAGCCTCCGGCCGACGCTCCTTCACGATGCCCGCCGTCCAGTTGGAATTGGCAATCACCACATCGCCTTTGGCCATCACCGAGTTGTACCACGCCTTCGCCGCGCTTTTTTGATTGTAGATCGCCGCATAGGTGGTGACGAAGGGAACGCCCGTCCTTTTCGCAGCCACATAGGCAGACCATGCGGGCGCACGCGAGCGTGCATGAACGAGGTCGATTTTTTCGTCGACGAACAGCTTCTGCAGGCGTGCTGCATTGCGCCAGATCGTGAACGGGTTCTTGGACGCCAGGGGCAGTTCGATGTGCCAACCGCCTTCCGCCTCGACCTGGGCTACAAGGCGCCCGCCGGAACTGGCGACGATGGACTGCCAACCTTGCCCCACCACGGCGCGCGAGATGTCCACCGCAGTGCGTTCTACGCCGCCCGACTCCAATCCCGGCAGGACTTGCAAAATTCTACGCATGACGGTCACAATGTCGTTCTGTAGGGGCCTCTAGCGAATAGATGCGGCAGGCGTGACGGGCAAGGTCACGCCGAGAGACGCGCGGAGGATGTTATGGCGGAAAGCGAAGAGAGGCTGATCCACGAATGGGCGTCGGGTGACACCGTTGAGCTTGCTGTCAGACGACAGAAGCCATCCGAAATCGTGACGCCGGGCTTCGTTTGGCTCGGCGGGTTCAAGTCGGACATGGCGGGCACGAAAGCCGATATGATGGTGCAGACGGCGGCTGAGATCGGCGCGCCGAGCCTGCGGTTCGACTATTCCGGTCATGGCATCTCCGGTGGTGACTTCATCCATGGCACGATCTCCCGTTGGGTGGATGAGTCGCTCGCTGTGTTGCGGCAGATGACGGACGGTCCGCAAGTTCTGGTCGGTTCCTCAATGGGCGGCTGGATCGCGCTGCGCCTGATGCATCGGTTACAGGAGCTGGGCGAAACCGAGCGCGTTGCAGCGTTGCTGCTGATCGCTCCCGCTCCCGATTTTACGACAGATCTGATGGAACCTGCCTTCTCCGACGCGCAACGCGAGGCGCTTGCCCGTGACGGTTTTTTTGAAGAACCGACGCCTTATAGTGACGAGCCGAACGTTATCACGCGCGCGCTCATTGAGGATGGTAAGAATAACCGAACGCTGGTTCCGGGCCTGAAGCTCGGCTGCCCTGTTCGCATCCTCCAGGGTATGGCCGACCCGGACGTGCCGCACACCCACGCGCTGCGTCTTGTGGAGCATTTGGCCGATGACGATGTCACCATGACGCTGGTCAAGGATGGTGATCATCGTTTGTCACGCGAAGAGGATCTGGCCTTGCTCGCCCGCACCATGCGGCAGTTGCACAGCGAGTTGTCCCCGGCTCAAATGGACGCAGTTGCAGGTGCTGAGAGGATAAGCGCTTGAACAGGCTGCGCAAATTCGGCAGCGTGCACAGGTGTGGTCACACAGGTCGGCGGGTCGGGAGCCCCTGCCGTGATCCGGGGGTTTGATGAGCCATGGCCCGTCCCCCCGGTGACGACGCGCAAGATGACGTTAAGGACAGCGGTTCCCTCCCGCTGAGTGAGCCGCAGCGAGAGGCCGTCACGCGCGCGCTTAAGGCCGCCATATCATCGGATCACATCTCCGGCTCCAAACAGCTTTGCGACTTCCTCACCTATATCGTCACCAAGTCGCTTGCAGGCGAGAGCGACGATATCAAGGCCTATTCCATCGCGGTGGATGCCCTGGGGCGGGACGAGAGTTTTGACCCGCAGAACAGTGCTACCGTGCGCGTTGCGGCAGGTCGCTTGCGCCAGGCCCTGGCCCTACACAACGTGCAGTTCGATGGGGCGGACAAGACCGACGGCACCCTCCAGGCCGTTATCAACCTCGAGCCGGGCTCCTATATTCCGAATTTCGCGTTTATCGACCCGACGACTCGACCGGACGCCGCCGCCGACCAATCTATGACGACGCCGGAACTGTCGGAGCAAAATGCGACTGGCACGATCCGTGATGACGTTTCGACCGCGCCATCCGCGCAAAGCAGCGCCATCAAGCCTGTCGTGCCGTGGCTTGTGCTGCCGGTCATCGGCGCGCTCATCGCTGTATTGAGTTTGCTCGCATGGATGGCGGTTCTGCCGAACCAACCGCAAGTCGCAGACGCTCCGGGAACTGCCATCATTGAACAGGAGCTTCCCCAAGGCAGCGAAAGGGACGCGTCTGCAAGACCGCGGATTAAAACCACACTGATTACGCCGTCTGAGACGTACCCGGAGTGGTTTAGTCCGCAGGAGGCGAAGGACGCCATCATCGTGACTGCCGTTCGGTTTGATGATTATGAATTCGTCGGCGGCGCACTCGTCGACCGACCCATCGCTGATGACGATCGTAACGCCGATTTCCATCTTCAGGTCACGCTCTACGCCGCAGGCGATGACGTGCGCGGATACGCTCAACTGGCTCGTGCTGATACCGGTGCCATCGTGTGGACGCGGCTGGAGGTCTTCGAGAGGCCCATGAACCCGCCGATCCGCAATATGGAAGATCTTGCCGGGCGGCGCATAGCGCCACTTCTGTCGCCCTACGCGGTGGTGCAGTCCGATATGGTGCGCACCGCACCAAACCGTG
>JBCCRF010000060.1:0-11951 GCA_039208305.1 Pseudomonadota bacterium | reverse complement strand
TTGGCGGACAGGGTGGGATTCGAACCCACGGTACGCTCTCACGCACGCTGGTTTTCAAGACCAGTGCCTTAAACCACTCGGCCACCTGTCCGCTGGGCGCTCCTATGAAGGTGGCGACCGTTGAAATCAACGGTGAAGTGCGTGATGCGCGGCTGCACTTGCCGCGAGAGCTTGAATCAGGTTTGAGAGACGCCAATTCACCGGCGGTTCCAGCGTCGGCCCCACGGACAAGCCCGATATGCGCCTGACCCAATATTTTCTGCCTGTTTTGAAGGAAGCGCCGCGTGAAGCGGAGATAGTTTCCCACCAGCTAATGTTACGTGCGGGCATGATCAAGCAGCAATCGGCTGGCATCTACTCCTGGCTACCACTGGGGCTGAAGGTGCTGCGCAAGGTTGAGCAGATTGTACGCGAAGAACAGAACAGGGCCGGAGCTGTAGAAGTGCTGATGCCGACCATTCAAAGCGCTGATCTGTGGCGGGAGTCCGGTCGCTATGAGGATTACGGCAAGGAGATGCTGCGCATCGAGGACCGCCACGAGCGCGCAATGCTCTTTGGTCCCACCAACGAGGAGATGATCACCGACATCTTCCGCACCTATGTGAAGAGCTACAAGGATCTGCCGCTGAATCTCTACCACATTCAGTGGAAGTTCCGCGACGAGGTGCGGCCGCGCTTCGGGGTCATGCGTGGGCGCGAGTTTCTGATGAAAGACGCTTATAGCTTCGATCTCGATCCTGACGCGGCAACAGCTGCTTACTATCGAATGTTCGTCTCCTACCTACGAACGTTCGACCGTCTGGGGGCGAAAGTGATCCCGATGCGGGCCGATACGGGACCGATTGGAGGCGAGCTGTCGCACGAGTTCCTAATTCTCGCTGAAACTGGCGAGAGCGAAGTGTTCTGCCACGCGGATTACGCGAAAAAAGCGGTGCCAGACGCCGGTGTCGATTACAGTGACAATGCGCTGATCGCCGGGATCGTGGATGACTGGACATCAGGTTACGCCCGTACCGATGAGATGCATGACGAGACACTTTGGGCGAACGTGCCGGAGGATCGACGGTTGAACGCCCGTGGGATCGAAGTTGGGCATATTTTCAATTTCGGGACCAAATATTCGGAACCCATGGGCGCGAAGGTGACCGGGCCGGACGGGAAAGACGTCTCGGTGGAGATGGGGTCTTACGGAATTGGGCCAAGCCGCGTCGTTGCCGCGTTGATCGAGGCGGGTCACGACGAGAACGGCATCATCTGGCCGGACAGTGTTGCGCCCTTTGATACCGGTCTGATCAACCTTCGTGTTGGCGATGAGGCGACTGACTCGGCCTGCGAGGACATGTACGCTCAGCTGACCAACGCCGGGCTCGACGTGCTCTACGACGACACCGACGGTCGCGCCGGTGGCAAATTCGCTCTTGCGGATCTTATTGGCCTGCCTTGGCAGCTGATCGTAGGCCCGCGCGGATTGAAAACCGGCGAAGTGGAATTGAAAGAGCGGGCGACTGGCGCCCGGCAGACCGTGACGATCGAAGCTGCCATCAATCAGCTGACCGATTGGCACGCCAAAAACCTGGAACGATTTGGTGGCTAACGTGGCGATGAGCGAGGGAAGGTCCGGCGCGGACGCTGCGCTGCGCGACAGCCTGCCCGGCAAGACGGGGGCCTTTTCCGGCTTCGAATGGATGCTGGCGCGGCGTTATCTGGGCTCGCGGCGCAAAGAGACGTTCATCTCCGTCATCTCCATCATTTCCTTTATCGGGATCATGCTGGGCGTGGCGACGCTCATCATCGTCATGGCGGTGATGAACGGGTTCCGAACGGAATTGCTGGACCGCATTCTGGGCATCAATGGTCACCTTATCGTGGCGCCAACGGAATACGCGCTGACGGATTATGATGCCGTCGCCACCAATCTCGAGGCGGTTGACGGTGTAGTTTACGCGTTCCCTCTGATTGAGGGCGAGGTGCTGGCGTCTGGCGGTAGCGGTGGTAGCGGTGCGCGTGTTCGCGGCATGCGCGAAGCCGATTTGAAGCGGCTTCCGTCGGTCGGCTCCAACATCATCGAAGGCACGCTTGATGGTTTCGATGATGGCGAGGGCGTGGCCATTGGCGCGGTGATGGCGCGCAACCTCAACCTGTTTCTGGGCGATTCCATAACGCTCGTGACCCCCGATGGGAACAAGACCGCCTTCGGCGTCACGCCCCGGGTGAAGAGTTATCCCGTCACCGCCATCTTCGAGATGGGCATGAGCGAATACGACAACATCTTCGTCTTCATGCCGCTGCTGGAAGCGCAGCTCTACTTCAACAAGGAAGAGGTGGTGGACGTCATCGAGACTTTCATCACCGATGCCGACGATGTCGAGCAGATGCGTGGGCCGGTGGAAGCCGGGGCAGGGCGGCCGATCTCAGTCTCCGACTGGCGGCAGCGCAATGCAAGCTTCTTCTCCGCGCTGGAGGTGGAGCGGAACGTGATGTTCCTGATCCTGACGCTGATCCTGCTGATCGCGGCGCTGAACATTGTGTCCGGGCTCTTCATGCTGGTGAAGGAAAAGGGAAGCGACATCGCCATTTTGCGCACGATGGGGGCAACGCGTGGCGCCGTGTTGCGCATCTTCCTGATCACCGGAGCCTCCATCGGCGTCTTTGGTACCATTGCAGGCTTTGGACTTGGGGTTCTGTTCAGCCAGAACATCAATGCGTTTGGCGAAGGTTTGTCGTCGCTGCTCGGCACAAGCGTTTGGGATCCGACAGTGCGGTTCCTGTCGGAAATCCCGGCCCGTCTTGATATGGGTGAGACGCTGATGGTGGTCGTCATGGCGCTGGGCCTGTCGCTTCTTGCAACGCTCTTCCCGGCCTGGCGTGCGGCCCGCCTCGATCCGGTAGAAGCGCTGCGCTATGAATGACGCCGTTTTTCAGATGAGCGGCATTCGCCGGACTTATGGGTCCGGCGAACACGCGCTCACCGTGTTGGACGACGCCGAACTGTCAATCCAGGCTGGCGAACTGGTCGCGCTCGTTGCGCCATCGGGTGCCGGCAAATCCACGCTTCTCCAGCTTGCCGGGCTTCTGGAACGTCCTGATGCGGGTTCGCTCCAGATCGGCGGGCGAGAATGCGGCAGCATGAGCGATGCGGAGCGCACAGCTATGCGGCGTACGCGGATCGGCTTCATCTACCAATTTCACCATCTGCTACCCGAACTGGATGCGCGGGAGAACATCACCCTGCCGCTGCAGATCGCAGGCGCTTCCAGATCAGCTGCGCATGACCGGGCGGACGCTTTGCTGGCGATGCTGAACATGTCCCCCCGGGCTACCCATCGCCCATCGGAACTCTCCGGGGGTGAGCAGCAGCGCGTTGCCATCGCCCGCGCCGTGGCCAATCAACCGCGCCTGCTGTTGGCAGATGAACCGACGGGCAATCTCGACCCTTCGACGTCCGACCTCGTTTTCGAGGCTTTGACGGAATTGGTGCGCTGCACCGGTCTTGCCGCACTCATCGCCACGCACAATCATGAGTTGGCAGCCCGCATGGACCGCACGGTCACGATCAGCGATTTGCAGATCGTGCCGGGCTGAGGGTTACGCACAGCCGCGACCGGCCATCGCTTGAGCATGCGCTGCGCAATCATCATTGTACGCATAAGCTTTCCGATGCCGAGTGAGTCTGCCCCACGCCATGCCAACCCGCGATGAAATGACAGCCGCGCTGCAGCAGGCGCCGGTTGCGGCGCCGTCGAAGCCGTTCGTGCACCTCCACACCCATTCGGCCTACTCGTTGCTGGAAGGGGCGGTGCCGTTGGCAAAATTGATGGCGCTTGCAACCGCCGATGGGCAACCGGCGCTTGCCGTGACGGATCGCAGCAATCTTTTCGGCGCGCTGGAGTTCTCCAGCAAGGCGGCCAAGGAGGGTCTGCAACCCATCATCGGCTGCACGCTGGAGGTCGATTTCGATGACCGGGGTGAAGGGAGCCGCAACGGCAGCACGCAGCAGGCGATGGTGGCTTTTCCAACGCTCGTTTTGCTCGCATCGAATGTGCATGGATATCGCAACCTCATCCGCCTCGTCAGTCTTGCCTATATGGAGGGGGCTGCTCAGTCCCGTACCCACATCACGCTTGCACAACTGATTGATCACAATGACGGGCTGATCGTCCTCACCGGTGGGCGCGACGGGCCTATCAATGCGATGATCGCCGATGATCATCCAACAGAAGCGTCCTTGCGGCTGAAGTCGCTTCACGGCGCTTTCGGCGATCGCCTTTATGTCGAGCTGCAAAGGCAGGCCGGTTATTCGCCCAAATGCGAAGGCGAGCTTCTCTCGATGGCCTACGAATTTGGCATCGGCATCGTAGCGACAAATGAGATCTTCTTCGCCAAGCGTGACGATTTTGACGCCCATGATACGCTGATCTGTATCGCCGAAGGGCGCATGGTCTCCGAAGATGACCGGCGCAGGCTGACACCGGACCACTACCTGAAAAGCACGGCCGAGATGAACGCGCTGTTTGCCGATCTGCCCGAGGCAATCGAGAACACGACGGTCATCGCGCGGCGATGCGCGTTCGCGGTCGAAGAACTTGATCCGATCCTGCCTTTCTACACCGGTGGTCAAGGCGATGACCCGCTGGCGGCAGAAGCTGCGGAACTGCGCAGACAGGCGTTAGAAGGGCTCAAAGCGCGGCTTGCAGTTCATCCGCTCGCCGAGGGCTACACCCGCGAACAGTATGACGAACGACTGGAGTTCGAACTTTCCGTCATCGAGAACATGAAGTTCCCCGGCTATTTTCTCATCGTGGCCGACTTCATCAAATGGGCGAAGGAGCAGGGCATTCCGGTGGGGCCGGGCAGGGGCTCCGGTGCGGGCTCTCTGGTCGCGTGGTCGCTGACCATCACCGATCTCGATCCGATGAAATTCTCGCTGCTGTTTGAGCGGTTCCTCAATCCCGAACGCATCTCCATGCCGGATTTCGACATCGACTTCTGTCAGGACCGGCGCGACGAGGTTATCCGCTACGTGCAGGAGAAATACGGACGCGATCAGGTGGCGCAGATCATCACGTTTGGAACGTTGCAGGCCCGCGCCGTGCTGCGCGACGTGGGGCGTGTGCTGCAATTGCCCTACGGACAGGTGGATCGTCTTTGTAAGATGGTGCCAAACAATCCGGCCAATCCGACGCCGCTCTACCGGGCCGTGGAGGAGGAGGCCGGGCTGATAGAAGCGCGCAAGGAAGAGGAGGTGGACCACCTCATTTCCATTTCGCTGAAGCTGGAGGGTCTCTACCGCCACGCATCCACCCACGCGGCGGGTATCGTGATCGGCGACCGGCCGCTGGATCAGCTGGTGCCGCTCTACCGTGACCCGCGCTCTGACATGCCGGTCACCCAGTTCAACATGAAATGGGTTGAGAAAGCCGGACTGGTGAAGTTCGACTTTCTCGGTCTGAAGACTCTGACGGTGATCCGCACGGCGCAGAATTTTCTGAAGGAGCGTGGTGTCGAGATAGACGTCGACAAGCTGACGCTTGATGACGACGCAACCTACAAGATGTTGCAGCGCGGCGAGACTGTGGGCGTGTTCCAGCTGGAATCCATGGGGATGCGCAAGGCGCTCATCGGTATGAAGCCTGACCAGTTCGAGGATATCATCGCCCTCGTCGCGCTGTACCGTCCCGGCCCGATGGAGAATATTCCGCTCTACAACGCACGTAAGCATGGGGAGGAGGAGCCGGACTATTACCACCCGAAGATCGAGCATGTTCTGACCGAAACGCAGGGCGTCATCATCTATCAGGAACAGGTGATGCAGATCGCGCAGATCCTGTCGGGCTATTCGCTAGGCGAAGCCGATATGTTGCGCCGCGCTATGGGCAAGAAAATCCGTGAGGAGATGGAGGTTCAGCGCGCCCGCTTCGTGGATGGTTGCCTGAAAAACGATATCGACGCCAAACAGGCAAACTACATTTTTGACGTGTTGGCCAAGTTTGCCGACTACGGTTTCAACAAGTCCCACGCCGCCGCTTACGCGCTGCTGAGCTACCAAACAGCCTGGCTGAAGGCGAACCATCCGGTCGAATTTCTTGCCTCGCTGATGACGCTGGACATGGGCAACACCGACAAGCTGAGCGACTTCTACCGCGAGGCGATGCGCGCAAAAATCCAGATCGTCGCGCCCTCTGTGAACTCGTCGGAGGTGAAATTTTCCGTCAAGGATGGACGGATTCATTACGCACTTGCTGCCATCAAGGGCGTCGGCGCCCAAGCGGTGGCGCATATTGTGGAGGTGCGCGACCGTGACGGGCCCTTCACAAGCCTGACAAGCTTCTTCTCGCGCATCGATCCGAAGCAGCTCAACCGCAAAATGCTGGAGAATTTGATCCACGCCGGTGCCTTCGACGGGTTTGGTCATGCCCGCGAAGAGCTCATTGGTGGGCTTGACCGCTTGATCGGCCACAGCGTTCGCGTCGCTGAAAATCAAGCTATCGGAATGACCGATATGTTCGGTGGCGATACGGGCGAAACCGCCGTCGTGTTGCCCAACGTGCCGAAATGGACCGCTGCAGAGCGCTTACAACGGGAGCATGGGTCGATGGGTTTCTATTTCTCGGCCCATCCGCTGGACGAATACAAGAATACGCTTGGCAAGCTGCGGGCGCAGAGCTGGGCCGATTTCCAACTCGCCGTCAAGGCCTCCGGTCAGGCCCCAGGTATTTTGGGCGGTACGGTATCTTCCATTCAGTACCGCAAGACGAAACGCGGCAAGCGCATGGGCATCGTGATGCTGTCCGATTCCACCGGACAGTTTGAGGCCGTTCTGTTCGACGAACAGTTGGAGGCCTCATCCGATCTCCTGCAGCCTGGTAAGTCGCTCGTCCTTAACGTCGTGGGCGAGGACAAGCCGGAAGGCGTGAGCCTACGGGTGATGATGATCCGCAGCATCGATGAGGAAGCGGCGCGGACGCAGTATCTGCTGAACGTCTTCCTGCGTGATGAGACGCCACTGTCGTCAATTGCAACGCAGCTGAGCAAGCAGGGCGAAGGAGTTGTTAGGCTTGTCGTGATTGACGCCGAAAGTGACCGGGAGGTCGAGGTGGAACTGCCGGGCAAGCGGCTGGTCTCGCCACAGATCGCCAACGCTTTGAAGGCGGTTGACGGTGTCGTTCACGCTGAGCTGGTGTGATTGATGGCACCGCATTTCAGCCAGGCAGCCGAACGCAACCGCCATGACATCGCACCGAAGCTGCGCGCCCGCATCCAGGACGGTGCGAATGTGCTGGAGATCGCCAGTGGTACCGGTCAGCACATTCTGCATTTCAGCGAGGTGATGCCGAAGATCATCTGGCAGCCGAGCGATCGTTCACTGGAGGAGTTCGCGCTGCGCGATAAGGTCGTGGCGGCAAAGCGCGACAACCTTCTAGCGCCGCTGCAGATTGACGTCATGAAGTTTCCGGATTTCGAGGAAACATATGACGCCGTCTACAGCGCCAACTGCATCCATGTGATGCCATCGGCCAATCTTGAACCTTTCGTTGTTGGTGCTGCAAAGGCGTTAAAGCCAGGCGGCATGATGATGCTCTACGGACCGTTCAAATATGACGGCCGGTTCACCACCGAGAGCAACGAGCAGTTCGATGCCTTCTTGCGCGGCACCTATGAAGACGGCGGTATCCGCGATTTCGAGCGCGTCGATGAATTGGCCGAGGCGAACGGTATGAGCTTCCACAGCGACACCGACATGCCGGCGAACAACCAGTTCATCATCTGGCGTAAGGCTTTGCCGGAGATCGAGTGATGGGGTTGGCTGGTGGAGTAGCCTCCATTTCGTAGAATCCGGCTGCCAATTCCCTCAGGGGTTGCCATGCCTCGATAATGTGCTAAACGCCGCGCCATTCCACACGCGGGAGCGTGCTGGTCACCGGCCCTTGCCATAATAGTAGAGGGTCGCTCAGCCTCCGGTTAGCGATAACATGGCACCGACCTGCACTTCCGGTGCGGCAGCAATCGCTGTCGTTTCTTACCCGCGCCAGGACCAACCGGTAAACAGGAGACGAGAGCCATGGCTCTGCCCGATTTTTCCATGCGTCAACTGCTTGAAGCAGGTGTGCATTTTGGCCATCAGGCCCATCGCTGGAATCCGAAGATGGATCCGTACATCTTTGGCAAGCGCAACAACATTCACATTCTTGATCTGTCGCAGACCGTGCCGCTGCTGCACACGGCGCTGAAGCAGATTTCCGACACTGTCGCCCGTGGCGGCCGTGTGCTGTTCGTCGGCACCAAGCGTACGGCTTCCGAAGCCGTTGCAGACGCAGCCCGTCGTTCGGCCCAGTATTACGTCAATGCCCGCTGGCTCGGTGGCATGCTGACCAACTGGAAGACGATTTCCAACTCCATCAAGCGCCTGCGTGAACTGGAAGAATTGCTGGCTGATGGCGGTGCCAACTACACAAAGAAAGAGTTGCTGAACCTGACCCGCGAACGCGACAAGCTGGAGCGTGCGCTGGGCGGCATCAAGGATATGGGTGGCACGCCCGACCTGATTTTCTTGATCGACACCAACAAGGAAGCGATTGCGATCCAGGAAGCGAAGAAGCTGAACATTCCGGTCTGCGCAGTGCTCGATTCCAACTCCAGCACCGACAATGTCGATTTCCCGATTCCCGGCAACGACGACGCATCTCGCGCGGTCGCGCTGTACTGTGATCTGGTGGCGAAGGCTGCCATCGACGGTATCGCCCGTCAGCAGGGTTCCGCCGGTGTCGACCTCGGCGCACAGGCCGAAGCCCCGCAGGAAACAGTTCTGGAAGACGTGTCTGCCGCAGCAGCTTCCGTCGCCGAAACCGCGACTGATGCTGCGTCATCCGCTGCCGGAGCCGTTCAAGACACTGCCGCTTCCGTGATGGATGCCGTTGCGAATATCGCGACCGAAGCGGCGACCGGCGTCGCGGAAGCCGTGTCCGGGGACAATACCCCGTCCGAACCGATGTTCTCCGCGCCCGAAGGCGATGGCGATGATCTGAAACTGATCAATGGTATCGGCCCTGTGGCCGAGAAACAGCTGAACGAGCAGGGCATCACGACCTTCGCCCAGATCGCTGCTCTCAGCGATGCGGATATCGAGAAAATCGATGCGAATATGCCGTTCTCGGCTGCGCAGATTTCCGACTGGAAGGCTCAGGCTGCGGCCAAGTAAGCAGGTCGGCCGCATGATCTTTGCCATGCGGCTGTTGCATATCCGGTGACTTGAAGGCCGCAAGGCTGACCCCATGTATTGAGAAGACGGCGTTTCCGATCGAAACGCCTCTTTTCCTTGAAATCAAAGCTCAAACAGGCAACGCCCTCCCGCGCTGCCCAAGCGAAAGGAACCTGAGATGGCCATTACCGCATCGATGGTGAAAGAACTGCGCGAGAAAACCGGCGCAGGCATGATGGACTGTAAGAACGCGCTAAATGAAACGAACGGCGATATCGAAGCCGCGGTCGACTATCTGCGCAAAAAAGGCATCGCCAAGGCCGACAAAAAAGCCGGTCGCACGGCTGCCGAAGGTCTGGTGGGCGTTGCCGCATCTGGCGCCAAGGCTGCTGTCGTAGAGGTGAATGCCGAGACTGACTTCGTCGCGCGCAACGACAATTTCCAGACGTTGGTGAAAGGCATTGCCAACACTGCTCTGGTGACCGACGGCACTGTTGATGCGATCTCCGGTGGCGATCTTGACGGTAAGTCCGTTGCTGACGCTGTGACCGAAGCCATCGCTACGATCGGTGAGAACATGAGCCTGCGCCGCGCAGCCGTGATGGAAGTCGAGCAAGGCGTCGTCGCATCCTACATCCACAACGCGACTGCCGATGGCCTCGGCAAAATTGGTGTTCTGGTGGCACTGGAGTCTGCTGGCGACACCGATAAGCTGGCCGCTATCGGTCGCCAGGTTGCCATGCACGTAGCTGCCACGAACCCGCTGGCCGCCACGAAGGACGAGATGGACCCGGAAGTCGTTGAGCGCGAGAAGAAGATCTTCACCGAATCCGCTCGTGAATCCGGCAAGCCGGACAACATCATCGAGAAGATGGTCGAAGGCCGTATTCGCAAGTTCTACGAAGAGAATGTGCTTCTGTCGCAGACCTTCGTGATCGATGGCGAAAACAGTGTCGAGCAAGCGCTGAAAAACGCCGAGGGCGATGTTGGCGCGCCGATCGCACTCAAAGGCTTCACCCGCTTCCAGCTGGGCGAGGGCATTGAAAAAGAAGAGGGCGATTTCGCCGCCGAAGTGGCTGCGATGAGCAAGAGCTAAGTTTCTCTATCAGAAATTCGTCAGAAGGGCCGTCGGTGCGAACTGGCGGCCCTTTTTTTGTCCCGATGCGGCCACAGAACGCTGCAGCGTGACACAAAGCGGTGCATGGGGTAGATGCAAATAACTGACTTTGCGCCCGTTCGGATTCGATGAAAACTCCGCTATATCAGCGAATTTTGTACAAGATTTCCGGTGAGGCACTGATGGGCGATCAGGCAGCCGGTATCGATCCCCATTTCGTCTCGCGCGTTGTTGATGACGTTCTGGAAGCTAAGGAATTGGGCTGCTCCATTGCGCTGGCTGTCGGGGGCGGCAACATCTTTCGTGGTGTTCAACTGGCTGCGGGTGGAGCGGACCGGGTGACGGGCGACCATATGGGCATGCTCGCTATCGTCATGAACGCCCTGGCGCTGCGCATGGCCTTCGATGCGCGCGGTGTCGATGCGACCGTGCTGTCCGGACTTGCTGTCCCGCAAGTCTGCGAAACCTTCACACAGCGTGCGATGATCGACGCGCGCGACAGAGGGGATGTGTTGATTTTCGCCGGGGGAACGGGAAGTCCGTACTTTACGTCCGACACCGGGGCGGCCTTGCGGGCAGCCGAATTCGGAGCTGATGCGATCCTGAAAGGCACGCAGGTTGACGGAATTTACACTTCTGACCCCAAAAAGAACATAAACGCAGAGCGTTTGAACACGCTCACCCATGATGAATTGATCGAGAAGAAGCTTGCAGTCATGGACACATCTGCCGCGGTCATAGCACGCGACAATGGGATCGACGTGGTGGTCTTTTCCATACACGAGCCCGGCTCGCTGGCGCGTGTCTTGAGCGGGCAGGGCACCTATTCGACGGTTTCACCCAAGGCGGCGTGACCGTGCATTGAAGATTTTTCCCTCCGGCGGGTATGGCGGCGGGAAGTGAAGACCAGGGAAGTATTAACATGGCTGACGGTATTGATCTCAAGGATCTGGAAAAGCGAATGGACGGCTCAGTAGCCGCGTTCTCCAAGGACCTCGGCGGCCTGCGCACGGGCCGCGCTTCCGCGACCCTGCTCGACCCTGTGATGGTTGACGCATATGGGCAGAAGATGCCGCTCAATCAGGTGTCCAACATCAACGCGCCTGAGCCGAAGCTCATCACGGTGCAGATCTGGGATAAATCCATGGTTGGACCGGTGGAAAAAGCCGTCCGCGAAGCCGGTCTTGGGCTGAACCCTGTCGTTGACGGTCAGAACCTGCGTATTCCCCTGCCTGACTTGAACGAGGAGCGCCGAAAGGAGCTCGTGAAAGTCGCCAAGGGCTACGCTGAAGACGCCAAGGTCGCCATCCGTCACGTGCGCCGTGATGCGATGGAAACGCTGAAGAAGGCGGAGAAAGACAAGGAAATCGGGCAAGACGAGGCCCGTGCGTCTTCCGACAAGGTTCAGAAGATGACCGACGAGAAGGTCGCCGAGGTGGACAAAGTGCTGGCAACCAAAGAAGCCGAGATTATGCAGGTCTGACACGATCGGGCGGGCAAACGGGGAGGCGGCATCATGATGTTCAACGACACGCACAGTACAATCGACGATGCTCGCCGGTGCGACGCTTCCGGTTCCGTCAAACCTGTTTCCGCTTTCGGCTCCACCCGTATGGCAGGTGTTCCCAAGCACGTTGC
>JBCCRF010000059.1:0-11981 GCA_039208305.1 Pseudomonadota bacterium | reverse complement strand
GCACGGCTGGGATGGCGGCGGAACCGGGCAGCGACATGCCTAGCGCCTCGGCGAGCGAGTTCATGGTCGTCGCTGTGCCCATCGTGTTGCAATAACCCGGCGATGGGGCCGAAGATGCCACGATGTCGGTATACTCTTCGTAGGTGAGCTTACCCGCCGACAGCTCCTTCTTCGCGTGCCACTTGATCGTGCCGGAGCCGGTGCGCTGGCCCTTGTACCAGCCATTCAACATCGGGCCGACAGACAGCGTTATGGCCGGAATGTTGGCGGTGGCCGCTGCCATCAGCATGGCGGGCATGGTCTTGTCGCAACCGATGGTCAGCACGACACCGTCGATCGGGTAACCAAACAGCGTTTCGACGAGGCCCAGATAGGCAAGGTTACGGTCAAGGTTTGCCGTGGGGCGCTTGCCGGTCTCCTGAATGGGATGGACGGGAAATTCGAAAGCGATGCCGCCCGCCTCGCGAATGCCTTCGCGCACCCGCTCCGCCAACACGATGTGATGACGGTTGCAGGGGGAAAGGTCGGACCCCGTTTGCGCGATGCCGATGATTGGCTTGCCCGATTGCAATTCCTCGCGGGTGAGGCCCCAGTTCATGTAACGCTCGATATAAAGCGCCGTCATGTCCATATCATCAGGGTTTGCGAACCAAAGTTTAGAGCGCAGCTGATCCTTCGTAATGCGGGGTTTGCTCATGGTGGGGCGGCTTTCAGCGACAAATCAGAGTTCAACTGCACCTTGAAACCCCGCCCGTAAAAACGCAATCGAAAGCCATGGCCGAGACGACGATCAAAATCACCAACAGCCTCTCGATCCGCGAAAGCGATATCGAGGAGCGGTTCGTGCAGGCAGGCGGCCCCGGCGGGCAGGCGGTCAACAAGCTCGCCACTGCGGTGCAGCTGCGCTTCAACCCGCGCGACGCCGGGCTGCCCGCCCGCGTCACCGCGAATGCCGAGCGCATCGCCGGTTCCCGTTGGACACAGGACGGCGATATTCTTTTGCAGGTCACCACACACCGCAGTCGGGAACGGAACCGAATCGAAGCGCGAGAGCGATTGGTGGAGATTTTGAAGAAGGCCAGCGCCCCACCGCCGAAAAAGCGCAAACCCACCCGTCCCAGCTTGACGGCGCGTAAAAAGCGTATGGACAGCAAAACGAAACGTGGCGCGGTGAAGAAGATGCGCGGGCGGGTGTCGCTGGATTAGAGCGAGCGAAACTTCGTTTGGCCCGCGAGGGAGGGAAGTGCCGACTTGGCGCTTCGGCAAGCGGAGCGGCGTATATCAATGCGCTGCCCACGAAGCCCGACAACGTGAGCGCAAATTCAAAGCCGCCGCAGGCTCACACGATCTACCAGATGGCTCTCACCCTTGTGCAGCACCAGGTCCGCACGTTGGCGGGTGGGCAGGATATTGTCGTGCAGGTTGACGAGATTGATGCGCGTCCACAGGTCCAGTGCCACGGCATGGGCGGCCTCTTCCGACAGTTGGCTGTATCGATGGAAGAAGGCGTCAGGGTCGCGGAACGCGGTCTCGCGCAGGCTCATGAAACGTGACACGTACCAATCCTCAATCACCTTCTCATCTGCGTCGATATAGATGGAGAAGTCGAAATAGTCAGAGACAAACGGCACCTCGTCGCCACCCGGCGGCAGGTCGGCGGATTGTAGCACGTTGATGCCTTCGAAGATGAGGATATCTGGCTGGTCCACCACCTTCACCTCACCCGGCACGACGTCGTAGACGCTGTGGCTGTAGACCGGTGCCTCCACATTGCGCTCGCCGGCCTTGATGCGGGCGAGAAAATCCAGAATGCGGCGCCGGTCGAAGCTTTCGGGAAAGCCCTTGCGGTCCATCAGATTACCTTCGCGCAGCTTTGCGTTGGGCAGCAGAAAACCGTCGGTGGTCACCAGATCGACCTTCGGGCTCTCCGGCCACCGCGACATGAGCTCACGCAGGATGCGCGCCGTTGTTGATTTGCCCACGGCCACTGATCCGGCAATGCCGATGACGAAGGGCGTCTTCTGACCGCGCAGATCGAGAAAGTGCGACCGCTGGCGAAACAAGGTGATGGCCGAGCGCACATGGCTCGACAGCAAACGGGATAGCGATAGGTAGATGCGCTCCACTTCGCGCTCGTCGATCCGGTCCCCCAGCGAGCGCAGGCGCGCCACCTCTTCTGCGGTCAGGGTCAGCGGGGTGTCGGCGCGAAAGCGCGACCATTCCTCCGCATCGAAAACCAGGAAGGGCGAGGGCTTCTCGCCGGTTGGCTTCAGCGGCGTCATGGACCTAGCCGTCTTTCTTCTTCGGCTTTGTGCGCGAGGCTTTTTCCTCAACACCGCTTTGTGCCGTGCGCTTGGAGAGTTCCTCCAACACGTCCTCCAGCTTCACGCCGCGGGAATGTAGTAAGACCAGCAAATGGTAGAGCGTGTCGGCGGCCTCATCGCGCAGGTCGCCTTTGCCTTTGGCGACGGCCGCAACGACGGTTTCCACCGCCTCCTCGCCGAATTTTTCGGCGACTTTCTTGGTGCCGCGCGCGAGCAGGCGCACCGTCCATGAATTGCCATCCTGCGCGGCTGCGCGCTCGGCTATGATCTTTTCCAAATCCGTGAGCTGAAACTGGCCCATGGAACTCTCCCTCACCCCGGACTTTTCAGCCCCTCGTATCAGAGCAATTCATGCCCTGTTTGAATTGCGAGGCGATCAAGTGATCGCCCGGCGAAAGTTCGCCGCACCCGCGTAGCGAAGGCCGCAAGGCCGACAGCGCGAGCGCGATAATGTCAGATCGCGCGGCGCACGGGAATGCCCGCTGCGGCCATGTGATCCTTGGCTTGCGGTATCGTGAACGTGCCGAAATGGAAGATGGAGGCAGCCAGCACCGCGCTCGCATGGCCTTCGGTGACGGCATCCACCAGATGCTGCAATTCGCCCGCCCCGCCGGAGGCGATGACCGGCACGGGCACGGCGTCGGCGATGGCGCGGGTGAGCGGCAGGTTGTAGCCGTCCTTCGTGCCGTCGCGGTCCATGGAGGTGAGCAGAATTTCGCCGGCGCCCTTTTCCACCATCAGCACCGCGAACTCCACGGCGTCGATCCCGGTGGCCGTACGCCCGCCATGGGTGAAGATCTCGAAGTGTCCGGGCTCCACCTGTTTCGCGTCAATGGACGCGACAATGCACTGGTTGCCGAACTTGTCCGCCGCGCGGGCAATGACATCCGGATCGGCAACCGCTGCAGTATTGAACGACACCTTGTCGGCCCCTGCCAGCAGCAGCTTGCGAACATCTTCTGGCGTGCGAACACCACCGCCAACGGTGACCGGCATGAAGCACTGTTCCGCCGTGCGGGCAACGACATCGTAGATCGTTTCGCGGTTGTCGGAAGAGGCTGTGATGTCGAGAAAGCAAAGCTCATCCGCCCCCGCCGCATCGTAAGCACGGGCCGCTTCGACGGGATCGCCCGCATCGATGAGATCGACGAAGTTGACACCTTTCACGACGCGTCCGTCTTTCACGTCGAGGCATGGGATGATGCGAGTCTTCAGCACAAGGACGGTCGCTTTTCTGTTTGTCCGTCCTCACCGCTGCGCGGTTGCGGGCGAGACGGGCGGTCCTTCACATCAAGGCAGCGGATGATGCGGGTTTTGAGGGTCACCTGTCCAAACCTTCAGTCGTTATCCAGCCGGGCGAGAAAGCGTGGCGCGTCGCCTCACTCCGCAGCGGCAAGACCATTTGCGGCCTCTTCCACCGCGCGGTCATACGCGCTTTCGATCAGCGGTTTGCACTTGTGGAATGTCGTGCGCGACGGGTTGAGCACGCACATCCAGCCCATCCAACCATGGACAGGGTGAGGCATGATCGTGTCGAGCGTTGCGAAATTCCAGGGGCCTTCGATTGTCTCACCATTAGCAGGACGCGCCGGGCTGTCGCCGAACAGGGCTTCGAAGGCTTCCGCACCTGCACCGAAATCCAGACGGAACACGCCGGGCCGCGCGAGGCCAGAGGCACGGTCACCCTCGCCATTGTTCTCCATCAGCGTGGCGAAGGTGGTGCCGGAAGCGGGGTTGCCGTCCGCGCTGACGATATAGCTCGTCTCACCATCTTTCGTTTTCACCACCACATTGGCGAAATGTTCGTTCAGCCATTCGGCGATCTGTTCCGGTGTCATTGTACCCCTTTCAAGAGTGCAAGCGCTTCGCCCGCATCGATGCGCCCGTCATAGAGGGCGCGGCCGGTGATGGCCCCGTTGAGTTTTGCCGCGTCGCTTCGCGTCATGCGGCGGATGTCGTCCAGTGAAGCGAGCCCGCCCGACGCAATGACCGGAATGGACGTGGCTTCTGCCAATGCGATGGTGCTGTCCCAGTTGATCCCGGTCAGCACACCATCGCGGTCAATGTCTGTATAGATGATCGCGGCCGCTCCCGCATCCTCAAATCGTGCCGCCATATCGAACACGGTGAGATCGGATGTTGCCGCCCAGCCCTCCACCGCTACACGCCCCCCTTTGGCGTCGATGCCCACGGCAACATAGCCGGGAAATTTGCGGCAGGCCTCCCGCACGAGATCAGGATCGCGCACCGCGATGGTGCCAAGGATGACGCGGGTAATGCCGCGCTCCAGCCAGCTTTCGATATGTGCCAGCGTCCGTATACCCCCGCCCAGCTGTACAGGATTTTTGGTCGCCGCAAGGATTGCATCGACCGCCACGCCGTTCACCGCCTCACCGGCAAAGGCGCCGTCGAGATCGACCACATGCAGCCACTCGAAGCCTGCATCTTCGAACGCCTTCGCCTGCGCGCCGGGGTCCGTGTTGTAGACGGTGGCTTGGTCCATGTCACCCAGCTTCAGCCGCACGCATTCGCCGCCCTTCAGGTCGATGGCAGGGTAGAGGATCATGGTTGCCAAGCTAGAAAATTCGCGATGAGAGCAAGGCCGAGCGCCTGGCTCTTTTCGGGGTGGAATTGCGTCCCGACCATGTTGTCTCTGCCGACGATGGCAGGCCAGTCTCCGCCATGGTTTGTGGTAGCGATGATCGCGTCGGCGTCGCCACCCATAAGCGCATATGAGTGGACGAAATAGGCATGCAGATCCGGCGCGATACCGTCCAGCAGCGCGTGGTCGCGGTGGCGGGTGAGGTCGTTCCAGCCGATCTGCGGGATCTTCAATGTGAGGTCGGAAGGTTCCATCAGCGCGATGTCGCCCCTGATCCAGCCAAGGCCCGGTGTGACGGTTTTTTCCAGCCCGCGTTCGGCCATCAGTTGCATTCCGACGCAGATGCCGAGGAAGGGTACGCCACCGTAGCGCACCCGCTCCTGCAGCACGTCCACCATGCCCGGCACGGCATCGAGACCGGCGCGGCAATCTGCATAGGCACCGACGCCCGGCAGCACGATCCGGTCCGCCTGGCGCACGGTGTCGGCATCGGCGGTGAGCACGATGGCTTCATTCGTGCCGCCTTCGCGGGCGGCGCGTTCGAAGGCCTTCGTGGCCGAGCGCAGATTGCCCGAACCGTAGTCGATTATGGCTGTGGTCATGCGGCAGCGCCGATCAGGCTGCGCTGGGCCATGCCCACCATATGGCCCGCGTGGCGGGCGATCGCCTCGTGCTCGTCATGGCCTTCCGCCACACCGACGAAACGCCAGCCCATCCGTTCCAGCTTGTTGCGGCGCAGCTGATGGCCCTCCAGCAGCAGGTAGAGACCTGGCAGTCCGCCGAGAAGCAGAGTGACGGGTGCAGCCGGTGTTGCCAGCAGCGATAGGGCGATGGCGGTGACGAGCAGATAGACGACCAGCGCCCACCACAGCTTATGCCATGCCAGCCAAAGCGGCGGGGCGATGAGTGCCCAAGGCGCCTTGCCCTCGGGGATCGCTATGGCCTCCGCCATGGCGTCGACCCCACCTTCGGCCGATGGCGGAATATAAATCGTATGGATCATCGCTCGCCTACGCTGTCAGCGTGCCCTTTGTGGATGGCATGGCGCCGTCCAGCCTCGGGTCAGTTTCCAGCGCAACGCGCAGCACGCGAGCCACGGCCTTGAAGCAGGTTTCTGCTATGTGGTGGGAATTGTCCCCGCGGTAGTTATCGATATGCAGGGTGACCCGCGCGTTCTGTGCCAGCGCTTGAAAGAACTCCCGCACCAGTTCGACATCGAATGTGCCGATCTGGTCCGACGTGAAGGCCACATCGAAGACGAGAAACGGGCGACCAGAGACGTCCACGGCTGCGCGGGTCAGCGCCTCGTCCATCGCGAGATCGAGCGACGCGTAGCGGCGGATGCCAGCGCGGTCCCCCAGCGCTTTATTGATCGCCTGGCCGAGCGCGATCCCGCAATCCTCAACGGTGTGGTGATCGTCGATGTGCAAATCGCCTTTGGCTTCGAGCGTGATGTCGATCAGCGAATGGCGGGCAAGCTGATCAATCATGTGGTCGAAGAAACCGACCCCCGTGGACGAGCGGCATGCGCCCGTTCCATCCAGATCGACGGTGACGGCAATCTCGGTTTCATTCGTATCGCGCGAGACGGTAGCTGTGCGGGCCATTGCTCTTCCCGGGCTCTTGCCGGACTTCTCGTTTGCGGGGACGCGGCTTCCTATCAAGACCGCCCCAGCCGCGCAATTGCATTCGCCTTTCCTGCGCTTACATGGTGATCCAAGAAAGAGACGAACGGAGCATTCATTCCCGTGAGCAATGACAATGAAAGCTGGCTGCCGAAGGTGCACGCCACCACCATCATCATGGTGCGCAAAGGCGGGCAGGTGGTGCTTGCCGGTGACGGGCAGGCCTCCATGGGGCAGACCGTCATGAAATCAAACTCCAAGAAAGTCCGCCGAATCGGCAAGGACGGTCAGGTCATCGCCGGTTTCGCCGGGTCCACCGCAGACGCCTTCACCCTGCTGGAGCGGCTGGAGGCGAAGCTGGAGCAATATCCGGGCCAGCTGATGCGCGCCTGCGTGGAACTGGCAAAAGATTGGCGCACCGACCGCTATCTGCGGCGGCTGGAAGCTATGATGCTGGTGGCAGACAAGGACGTCTCGCTCTGCCTCACCGGCGTGGGCGACGTGTTCGAGCCGGAACAGGGCGTCATGGCCATCGGGTCCGGCGGCAATTATGCCCTAGCCGCAGCTCGTGCGCTTTACGACACGGAGACCGACGCCGAGACTATCGCCCGCAAGGCCATGGAGATCGCGGCCGATATTTGCGTCTACACCAACCACAATCTCATCGTCGAAAAGATGGACGAGAAGTGAACCGATGAGCGGCGGTGCGGACACCTCTGACGATGTGGTGCTCACCGCCGCTCAACTCGATCAGGCTGTTGCGCTCGGCCTGATCGAAGCGGGCCAGCGTGACAGCCTTATTCAACTCGCTGCGCCGCCGGTGGAGCAGGCTGAGCCACCTCTTGTATCGACCGAACCCGCCGAACCGACCGAAGAGCCCTTCCGCCTCGTAGGTGGTGGCAATGATGTCTTCGTGGCGCTGGGCATCATTCTGCTGATGGCGGGTGTCCTTTCCGCGCTCCTTTCGCGGACGAACAGCATCGTCCTGACGTGTTGCGCCTTTATCGCATTCTGCTGGTTCCTTGCGGAAACCGTCACCCGTCGCAAACGTATGAAGCTTTCAAGTTTGATCATTGCGCTGGGGTTCACCTTCGCAACGATCGCCGGTGTTGCAGCTTGGATTTCCGTCAACATGGATTTCACCGAACCAGATAATCCGCTCTTGGCGCTCGACCTGCGCGATGATCTTCGTGATGCCATGCTGCTTGGCATAGGTGTGACGGCTATTGCGGCACTCGCTTGGTTCGCCCGCTTCCGCGTGCCCATCATGACAGCCGTGTTGGTCCTCTCAGCCCTTGCGCTGGTGGCGACGGGTATCGCCGACGGTATTGTCGATGGCATCCTATCCTGGCGCACGCCTGTTACCAATGAAGAGGAGGCCCGAGCGCTGGGCCGCAGCCTGCTGTGGGTACCGCTCGCCATGGGTCTCGCCGTCTTCGCCATCGGCGTGTTCCTCGATCTGAAGGACCGCCACCGTGACACGCTGCTCTCAGACTGCGCCTTCTGGATGCACGTCATCTCCGCACCGCTGATCGTCCACCCGCTCTTCGTGCTGGCGACGGGCACCATGCCCTTCTTTGCTAGCGTCGTGCCGGTGGAACAGGGTAGTGGCGAACTCTCCGCCACGATTACGCTGCTCGCTCTCGTGGTGCTGTTCTTCTACGTGGCCCTCGCCATAGACCGCCGCTCGCTGCTCGTCCCGGCGTTAGGCTATTTCGCCACCGTCGGCGTCGTCTCACTGGTGCAGACCACGGCAGCCACGACAGGCGCACCCACCTTCGCCGTGGTGCTCGCGCTCGTCGGCATCCTCGTCATCACCTTCGGCGCCGGCTGGCAACGCATCCGCCGCGCGGTGGTGGGAACGACTTTGCCGAAGTCTGCACTGGATCGCCTTCCGCCCATCGCGGTGTGAGCTTCAAGCGCAAACGGGAAGCGCCTGCAGATCGGCAACCAGAGATGCGGGAACGGTATTTTCCTCGTCCAGTTCACCCGCCCTGCAGCCCGTCCTTCCCTGCGCGACCAAGCGGGGTTCTGCCTGCGAATTGTCGAACACGCGCCACGTCGACACGAAGTCGATATAGCAGCGCACATTTGCCATCGAACGGGGAAAGCGGCGCACGATATCCACCTCTGGAACATCATGCCCGCCCTCTCGCACCCGTTGCGCCACTCGCTGCCTCGAGACTTCCGGCGACGCGATGACGAAGTAAAGCAGGTGCACCTCCATGCCCTTCTCGACCGCCTGCTTCGCCAAGCGCAGATAGGTCTGGCCGGAAAGGGTTGTTTCCAGCGTCACGATGGGATTGCCGTTCAATGTTTTGCCGCTGATGAAATCTTTCACCCGCTGCAGCGCCGTTCGCGCAGCATCCACTTGCCCGGCCGCAGGTTCCAGCGGTGAATATCCGCGCGCGATCTCGTCAAGATTGATGAAACGGGCCGATCCCGTCACATCGCGGATATGGGTCAGCGCGTAGCGCGTTTTGCCCGCGCCATTCGGCCCGCCGATGATCCAGAGCTGCGGTGTCGCAATCGCGTTCATGCGACCTATCTACATGAAAACCGGATGCGCTGCATCCACGAATAACAGGACTTTCATGACCAACTTCTCTCCCCGTGAGATCGTCTCCGAACTCGACCGTTTCATCATCGGGCAGGCGGATGCCAAGCGTGCCGTGGCGGTGGCCATGCGCAACCGCTGGCGCCGTCAGCAGCTGGAATCGCCCATGCGCGAAGAGGTGATGCCCAAGAACATTTTGATGATCGGGCCCACCGGTGTCGGGAAGACGGAAATTTCGCGCCGCCTGGCGAAGCTTGCCGGCGCACCCTTCATCAAGATTGAGGCCACCAAGTTCACCGAGGTCGGCTATGTTGGCCGTGATGTGGAATCCATCATCCGCGACCTTGTGGAAATCGGCATCGGCCTCGTGCGCGAGAAGAAGCGCGAACAAGTCAAAGCTAAGGCGCATATTGCAGCCGAAGACCGAGTGCTGGACGCTCTCGTCGGGTCCACCGCCAGCCCTTCCACACGCGCATCTTTCCTGAAGCGGCTGCGCGAGGGTGAGTTGGACGACAAGGAAATCGAGATTGAGGTGGCCGATACTGGCGCGCCGGGCGGTTTCGAAATCCCCGGCATGCCCCCCGGCCAGGCCGGCATGATCGACCTCGGTGACATCATGTCGAAGATGACCGGCAACCGCACCAAGAAGCGCAAGACCACGGTGAAGGAAAGCTACGAGCTCCTCATCAACGAAGAGAGCGACAAGTTGCTGGATGATGAGCAAGTCGTCACTGAGGCGCTGGAAGCGGTGCAGAATGACGGCATCGTGTTTCTCGATGAGATCGACAAGATCGCTGTCTCTGAAAACGTGCGCGGCGGCTCCGTTTCCCGCGAGGGCGTGCAGCGCGATCTGCTGCCGCTGGTGGAGGGCACGACGGTCGCCACCAAATACGGTCCGGTGAAGACGGATCACATTCTCTTCGTTGCATCGGGTGCCTTCCACGTCGCCAAGCCGTCGGACCTGCTGCCGGAACTGCAGGGTCGTCTTCCGATTCGAGTGGAACTGCGCGCGCTCGCGAAGGAGGATTTCGTTCGCATCCTCACCGAGACCGAGGCGAGCCTCATCAAGCAATATGTGGCGCTGATGGGCACAGAAGATCTGACGGTGGAGTTCACCGATGACGCCATCGACGCGCTGGCCGACATCGCGGTGGAGCTGAACGCGTCGGTGGAAAATATCGGCGCCCGCCGCCTGCAGACCGTCATGGAAAAAGTGCTCGACGATGTTTCTTTCCACGCCCCTGACAAGGCGGGTGAGACGGTGACGGTGGACGCTGATTACGTGCGCAAGAATGTCGGCGAACTCGCCGCTGACACTGACCTGTCGCGGTATATTCTGTAGAGCGAGACAAACCTGGTTTGACTCGCGAGGGAGGCAATTGCCGACCCGGCGCGTCGGCAAGCAGAGCGGGGCATACAAATGCGCCGCACCCGCGTAGCGAAGGCCGTTAGGCCGACAGCGTGAGCGAAAGCAAAACCTCTATTTCGGACCCGGCTGCCCTTCGGGTGGCCGGTTCAGAATGGTTTCGATCTCGTCCATCACGCTGTGCGGCAGTGGGCCGAATTCCAGCGCGGCTGCGTTCTCGCTTGCCTGTTCCGGTGTTCGTGCGCCGGGGACGGGCAGGATGTTCGGCCCCTTCGCCAGCAACCAGCACAGCGCCCCCTGTGTCAGGCTGCGCCCGCCGGTCATCAGCAATTCGCGGATGGCGGCCAATTGGTCGAGAAATTCCTTCGATGGCACGCCCTTGTCAAAATAGCCCATCCAGTTGGCGGACTGGGTGCGCACATCTGCCCCCGCTACGTGGCTGGCTGTCGTGAATTTTCCCGTCAACAGACCCATCGCCAGAGGTGATCGGATCATCTGCAAAAGCCCTGCCTTACCCGCGCTGGCATTGATGCTCGGAACGTCGAGAAACACGTTCATCGCGTGCTGGATGGCGATGAAATTTGAGCGGACGGCCATGTAATCGACCCTGTCGGGAAAATCCGTGCTCCAGCCATAGGCTGCGATCACGTTGCGCTGGATAAGGTCTTCCAGCGTGTCGAAGGCCCGTGCGGCATCATCGAGCGAGGCCGCATTGATGTGCAGCAGCATGAGATCGATCGTGTCCCGCTGCAGCCGCTGCCGCGTGCCTTCCACGGTTTCGATAATGTGGTGCGGCTCCAGATTGGCGTCGAGTAATTGCTTGCCATGGGGATCAAGAGCATGGCCGAACTTGGAGACGATATAGGCCTCCTCATGACCGCCCAGCACTTCTCCCAGCAGGGTTTCGGAATGGCCGATGCCGTAGGCTTGCGCCGTGTCGAAGACGCGGATGCCCGCATCCCAGCTTGCCTCAATGGCGGCTTTCGATACAGCATCGTTTGTTTCGCCCCAGCCTGCGGGATTGCCGTTCATGGAAAACGGGCCTCCGATGGCCCAGCAGCCCATGCCAATGCGGGGCAGGATGCGGTTGGCTATGTCTACAGTCTTGGTCAGGTCGGTCATGGCCGGTCTCTCATCAGCTGCGCTGGCTAGAAGGCTATCTCCGAGGATGCTTGACCGGAACGATATGAAATGGATGTATCTTTTCATGAATGAAAAGACTTCTGATCCAGCCACCACCGCCAACTGGGATGACCTCGCCGCGTTCTTGACGGTCGCGCGACAAGGCGGCTTGTCGGCTGCGGCCCGGATGATGGGGTCGAGCCCTGCCACGCTGGGGCGCCGCATGCTGGCGCTGGAACGGAGGTTGGCGCGCGAACTTTTCATCCGTCGCACCCATGGCTACGACCTCACGGTGGATGGCGAAAGGTTGCTGAAAGAGCTTCAACCGATTGCGGACCGGCTTGACCAGATCACTGCACAGCCTGCCGAACGCGCTAGGCCTCTG
>JBCCRF010000058.1:0-12042 GCA_039208305.1 Pseudomonadota bacterium | reverse complement strand
GCGCGCGGTGGGATGGAGCTGTTATGCTCCACCAATACGTCCTCGCTGCCACAACGTGTGACGAGCGTGGACTGGGCCCCAAGATATTCCGAAACGACCAGCCGCAGGTCCATGGTCGGGCCGTCGGACGGATCGTCGCTGAATGAAGACGGGCGGATGCCGAGAACGATGTTCTTTGATGAATGCGCCTTCAGCCGCTGGGCCAGATCGCCATCGACAGGAAGGGAAAACCCGTCACCCTTGATTGTGACGCCTTTTCCGGTCTCTTCGATTTCCGCATCGAGGAAGTTCATCGTTGGACTGCCGATAAAGCCAGCGACGAAGCGGTTCACCGGCTCCTTGAACAGTTCTTCGGGCGTGCCCTGCTGCTGGATGATCCCTTCCGACATCACCACGATCCGATCGCCCAGCGTCATCGCTTCGATCTGATCGTGGGTGACGTAGATCATGTTTTTATCGAGCGTGTCGCGCATCTCGGCCAGTTCAGTGCGCATCTTGCCGCGCAGCTTTGCATCGAGATTGGATAGCGGCTCGTCAAACAGGAAAGTGGACGCGTCTCGTACGAGAGCGCGTCCCATGGCAACACGCTGGCGCTGACCACCGGAGAGTTCTGCCGGCTTGCGGTCGAGCAATTGAGCGATGTTCAACATCTCCGCTACCCGCTTCACCTTCTTGTCGATCTCATCCTTCGGCGTACGGTTCAGGCGAAGCGCGAAAGACATGTTCTTCGCAATATTCATGTGCGGGTAAAGCGCATAATCCTGGAACACCATCGCCAGGTCACGCTCTTTCGATTCCAATCCGCTGATGGGCTTGTCATCGAAATAGATTTCACCGCCCGACAGCTCTTCCAAGCCCGCGACAATTCTCAACGTCGTCGATTTACCGCAACCGGACGGTCCAACCAGAACGGTGAATTCACCGTCATCAAGCTGCAAATCGAGTGGTGGCAGCACACGAACGCTACCGTAATATTTCTCGATCTGCTCGAAACGAATTGTCGGCAAACTCTCACTCCCAGATTGGCCCGCCAAACGAGCCGTGCGACACTTGGAACACTGTGGGCAGCCAGAACAACTGTTTTCTGGCGCATTTGCCCATCTGTAACGTTAGCGCTAACGTAGTGTTGCACCATGTTACAATGACGTCCAGCCGCAAAAGCGAATATCCCGTTGCGAAAAAGAAGCCCTTCCAATCGCGTGACAATCGACGAGGTTGCCCGCGTGGCGGGCGTCAGCACCATGTCGGTCTCTCGCGCTATGAGAGGTGTCGAAGGCCTGTCGGCCGAGCGGCGTGCCGCCATCCTCGATGTTGCGCGAGCGCTTGGATATGAGCCGAGCAGCCTTGCCGGCTCCCTCGCCGCTGCCAATTCGACATTGATTGGCGTCTCGGTCCCCACTCTCAACGACGAAGTCTTCGGCGATATTTTTGACGGCATGCGCACCGTCTTTACGCGTTACGGATTTCAGACGGTGTTCGACACGACAGATTATGCGCGCAAAAACGAGGACGAATGGATTGATCGCATCCTGGCATGGAGACCGGCTGGGCTGGTTCTTTCCGGCGTCGATCAGTCGTCTGCTGCGAAGAAACGGCTGCGCGCCGCACGCCTGCCAGTGCTTCAGATCTGGGATATTACCGACGACCCGATCGACCTTTGCATTGGGCTGGACCATCACGAGGCGGGCTATGCCATGGCGCAACATCTTATCGCGATGGGCTATCGCCATCCCGCCTACCTTGGCGTGCGCAGAGGATTCGACGCCAGGGCAGAAAAGCGTGCTAGGGGTTTCAAGGCGGGTCTCACCGACGGTGGTGTCGCTCTGCGGGCGGAAAAGCGCGTCAGCAACGCAAGTTCGTTTTCTGCCGGTCAAGATGCGGTTGCCGCGCTTTTCGACGACGTGAGCATGAACGAGGTCGATGTGATCTACTTCATGAACGATCACATGGCGCTGGGCGGTATCATCGCCTGTGAGGCGCGCGGCATGCGCATCCCCAACGATATCGGTATCACTGGCTTCAACAACCTGGCGCTGAACAGGGTGTTGCCGCTGCGGGTAACCACATCGGCAACCCCACGGTTCGAAATGGGTCGCAAAGGCGCGCAGGCGCTCATCGCGCGCATCAAGGGCGTGAAGAAACAGCCGGTGCAGACATTGCCGGTCGAGCTGATACCCGGCCTGACAACGCGTTCGGCGTTGCCCTAACCGTCTGGTCGGTCGTAGCCCGTCATTTCCAGATAGCCGATGCCGGTTCGATTGCCGCTCACGGTCACCGGCCCTTCCCAATAAGGAATGGACGTCGCCATCCACGACTGCGGGTTGAGCGCTTCGACGGTCACGTTGAGATCACGGGCAGGCAGGCGGATACGCCAGCTTGTTGGCACATCCCGCCCGCCGACATCGCTGACGCGCAATGGCTCGAACTCCAACTCACCATTCTCGATCGGTGTCGGTTCGCCGTCCGGTGTGATCCATGTGGCCGATGTGAAGCTCTTGTCGGCCCCCTCACGGAGCTGAAAGGCCATCATCTGATAGCCATCATCGAAGCTGAGCGAAAACCAATCCCAACCGCGCTGTTCACCGGAAAGCGGTTGGCTTGACCACTCCCTGTCCAGCCATGCAAACCCTGTCACCGGCACGTTGCCGGAAGGAAGTTTCAACGTGCCCTGCAACGCGTAACGAGGCTGAGAGTAGTAGTAGCTCGCCGTGCCACTTTCGGATTTGCGTGAGTATCCCTCATCGCCCTGTAGGACGAGCGGCCCTTGCGCGGAGAGCTTCACGTCGAAAGAAAAATTTGCACCCGAAGCCACCATGGCAACATCATCAATGTCCCGGCCCTGCTCCGCCTTCAGATGCCAATCGTCGATAAAAGCGTTGAACGGCTCCTGCTCGACACCCGCTTGCCCGATCCCGCCTCGCGCCCGACGTTCGGCTACGAAGTGATCCGTGGGTGTCGTCACGGCTGCATGCCCCATCCACAATTGCGATCCCGGCTCACCGTCTGGGCGAAAGGCGGACCGAAACAGCGTCCATTGCAGCCCGTATCGGGTCCCGTCCGGACCGGTCATGTTGGCGGTCACGTACCACCACTCGATGCGATAGTTGAGATGAGCCGCATGATCCTCGGGAAACGAAATCGGCTTATCGGGCGACGGCACGGCATAGCCCTCGCTGGTGGTGCCAAGCCCGCCGAAACCTTGCGCAAGTGCAGCGATGGGCAGCCAACAGATGATGGCGAATGCTGCAAGAATTCTAACGTTCATGGCTGAACACCTTCACAAGATCGGCAGGCGCCATCGCGGCCATCCGTCGGGCGGGGATCGCCGCCGCGAGCAGCGCGGCCAGTAACGCCAGAAGGCCGAGTCTCAACCAGTCCGACACGAAAACCTGCATCGGAATTCGCCAGCCGAACGCCTCAACGTTTAAAACGGCCAGCAACAACCAAGCGAGCACCAAGCCGACTGGAACGGCAAGGACGACCGTCAAGAGCGCCAGCAAGGCGGTTCGTGCAAGTTCCAGCACCGCCAATCGTCGCTGGGTCACGCCCAAGGCCCAGACCGGCGCCAGCTGCGGCACGCGCATGGTCGCCAACGTCAACAGAGACGTGAAGATGGCAAACCCCGCTACGGCCAGCGTCAAGACGTTGAGCGCGTCGGTGACGCGGAAGGTGCGTTCGAACACGCTGAGAGACAATTGCTTGATCGCAGCCTGATCGATCATCGAGCGCTCTTCGATGCCGAATTCGCTCGACACAGCATTCTTCAGCTCCTCCACCCGGTCAGCAGAGATGCGAACGGCGAACCGTTGTTGCGGCACCTGAGGAAAGAGTTCTGAAAATTGCTTCAGGCCCACCATGACTTGCGGCGCAGGGTTACCGTAGTCGGAGTAGATGCCGACCACCTGGGTCGCCGGCAGCCCAGAGGCTTCGATTGGATCGCCCAGCGACAGCTCGGAACGCCGGGCAAACTGCTCGTTCACCAGCGCCCCCTCGCCTCTCGCAACGATGTCCCAGACACCATCAACCTGCTGCAACAAAGGCCAGTTGTCCCGATAGGTGGGATGGTCCGCGACGCCAAAGATTGCACCATTGCGCCCGTCCAACGTCGCCTCGATTTCCACGATGGGTAGCACAGCGTCGGTACGCTCCTTCAACCAGGCCTGAAGTCGTTCGCCCTGCTCTGCGTCGCGGGCATTGACGTAGAACTCCGAAGCCAGACGCTGATCAAGCCAACCGACGAACGTGGTGCGGAAACTGCCTACCATAGTCCCGACGCCGATATTCGCCGCGAGTGCGAGTAGCAAAGCCATCAGCGCAAGCGATAGGCCCGGTATCTGCTGGCGTGTATCGGCCCAAAACCACTGCGTCACCGCCCCTGCTCCAAACCGCCCGACAAGCGACTGACCCACATCCAGCAGCCGGTTGGCAAAGGGCGGTAGCAACAAAGCACTGCCCACCAATACCAATGCGATGATGATGAAGGCGGCGACGAGCCCGCTGAACAAGATCAGCACCACACCTGCCAAAGCCAAAAATCCGATACCGCAAACGAGTTGCAAAAGCAGCGTCCGTGACGATGCCATCGCCCATGCGCGTGGTTGAGCGGAGGCAAGGATTGGCATGGAGCGGATGCGCCACAAGCTGCCCGCAGCAGCAATTGCTGTGCCCAGAAGCGCAATGGCAATGCCACTCGCCCACCAGTCCGCGCGCCACCCCAAGGCACCGGAGACCTGCGCCCCGTAGAGGTCGCGTAGTGTATCCGCCACGCCCGGCAGCAAAAGCGTCGCGATCACCGAGCCCAGCAACACACCAAATGTACCAGCCAGAATGGCAAGGGCCGCCAATTCCAGCGCCAGCGCCGTCATCAGTTGAGCCAGGGACACGCCGAGAACGCGCAACGTTCGAAACATCACGCGACGCTGTTCGAAGGCCAGCCCTATTGTGCCATGAACTATGAAGAGGCCCACGGCGAAAGTGAGCAATCCGAAGGCCGTGAGATTGAGGTGAAAGGAGTCGGTCAGCCGCGCAAGATCCTGCCCGGTCTGCGGGTCGACACGTTTCAAGTCGGGAGCAACCTCCTCCAATGGTGCTGCAGCTTCGGTTTGAGGATCGAGAAGAACGAGACGCGAGACGGCGCTTGGTCGCTGCAGCAACCGTTGCGCGGCCACGATATCAACTGTCAGCGTTCGCGGCGGTAAGTCCGCCTGCGCGACAAGTCTTGGCAGATCGGGAACGCCATCTAACTCCGCAATCGTCTGCGGCGCCGCGAGCGCAACGCCATTCTCACCCAAAAAATCACCAATGTCGTAGGGTGTTTCCGCTGAGCCACCTCCGAATTCGAGCGGCCCCACCGATGACGTCAGCGCGTCGATACCGACAATCCGCAAAATGACTCTTCCGCGCTGCAGCCGTCCTTCCAAAACCGGTGTCACCAGCCATCCTGCTCGGCGCAGGCGAACAAAATCCCTCATGGAAAGCGGGCCACCATCGGCCTTCTCCAACGTCGGTCGGTCGGCACCACCGATCTGTTCCGCAGCGCGATCGTAGCTGCTGCGCGCTTCGCTGTTGATGGCCTGCACGGCGGTCCATAAAGCGGTGGCGAGCGACAGTCCGAGCACGAGCGTCACAAATTGGCCAGGCCTACGCCGCCAATGGGACAGCAGGGCCGACAGCGCCGATCGCAACTCGCGCATCAGGCAAGCTTCCCGTTGGCGAGATGAACCTGACGGTCCAGGCGCTCCGCAAGCCGCTGCGAGTGGGTGACGACGAGCAGCCCAGCGCCCGTATCGCGGACAAGGTCCAGCAACAATTGGGCGACCTGCTCCCCGGTTTCTTCATCGAGATTACCCGTCGGCTCATCCGCCAGCACCACGTCCGGCTTTCCAGCCAACGCACGACCGATCGCGACGCGCTGCTGCTGTCCGCCGGAGAGCTGTTCGGGATAGCGACGCAAAAATTCGGCAAGGCCCAGCCGCTCCGCAAGCTCCTCGCTCCAAGCCTGATCCTCCTGACCAGCGAGGCGTGCATGAAAGATGAGATTATCCATCACCGTCAGCGACGGAATGAGATTGAACTGCTGAAACACGATGCCCACCGCATCCCGCCGCAATTCAGCGCGGCCACTATCGTCCAGCCCGTGAACTGCCCGTCCAGTGACGCTAATCGTGCCGTCATCGACGCAGTCCAGCCCCGCGATCAGGTACAACAACGTACTCTTCCCTGACCCGCTTTCACCGGTCAGCGCCAGCGTTTCTCCTTTGGCCAATTGCAGATCGACCCCGCGCAAAACCGGCAGTGCGCCGTCCTGCGTTGCGAAGCTTTTGTGAACATTTTGCGCGTCGATCAGCATGGCGAGAGGCTAACGGCTTCGCAGATACGAAGATGCCCCGGCCCGTGCGACAAATGCGCTTTCAGCCGTCATTGCGCCTCTGCGAGGTCAACGAGCCGCAACTGCACGCGTCGTGAGCCGCGGAAGAAATCCGCCGACAGCGTACCGGCAAAATGCATCACCTTTCCGCGCCCATCCAGAAGCGCGTTGCCGAGCGGGGTGTCGACTGCGCGAAAGCTGATACCGCGCAGTTCTGCCCCATCGGAAGAGCCAATGGAAAAACGCACGTGCCCCTTCCCGACAACATCGCTGAAGCGCAGCGTGTGGCGCGGGAAGGCCAGCACCGGTTGCGAGTGCCCCGCGCCGAAGGGACCGGCGGCCGCGAGCTGATCGAACATCTCCACGGTCGCGCCCCGCGCACTCAGCGCACCATCGATCCGCACGCAGCGAGCCTGACGGGCTGCCACGACGTCGGTGCACAGCCGCTCTTCCATGAAGGCGCGGAAATCGCCTAGCCGTTCGCGCTCGATGGTGATGCCAGCCGCCATGGCGTGACCGCCACCTTTCAAAAGCAGCCCCTCATCTACCGCCGCACGAACGGCCCGCCCCAGATCGCAACCAGGGATGGAGCGGCCTGAGCCCTGCCCCCTGCCACGTCCGTCGAATGCGATGGCAAATGTCGGACGGTCGAAACGATCCTTGAGACGCGACGCGAGCAAACCGACGACGCCGGCGTGCCAGGTCTCGTTTTCTGTCACCAGAATTGAAGGCCCTTCGCCAAGACCAATTTCGGCCTCCGCTTCATCAATCGCCTGCGCCAGCATTGCTGTTTCGATGGTCTGGCGTTCATTGTTCAGCGTATCCAACTGCTGCGCGATCTCTTCCGCTTCGGTAGGGTCGGTCGTGGTCAACAAACGAGCGCCTAGCGCTGCATCGCCGATACGACCGCCCGCGTTGATGCGGGGGCCAAGGACGAAACCCAGATGCCATGGCGCAGCCGGCCCATCCTGCCGCGCAACACGCGCAAGTGCGGTCAGCCCGACATTGCGCTGCTTTTGCATGACCTCGATCCCACGGGTCACAAAAGCGCGGTTCAGGCCCTTCAACGGCACAACATCGCACACGGTCCCAAGAGCCACCAGATCGAGCGACTGCATCAGATCGGCCTGGCGATCAGCGGGCAGCTTACCCCTCTGCCGCAAGGCGCGTTGGGTCGCAACGAGGGTGAGGAACACAACGCCAGCGGCGCAGAGATGCCCTTGACCTGACAGATCGTCCTGCCGGTTCGGGTTCACCAGCGCCACAACATCGGGAAGCGTATCATCCACCTGATGGTGGTCGAGTACCAGCGTATCAAGGCCGAGCGAGGACGCGACCGCCAGTGCCTCGTGGGACGTTGATCCACAATCGACGGTTACAAGTAACTTTGCCCCGCGCTCCGCCAACTCGCGGATGGCAATTTCGTTAGGGCCGTAGCCTTCGAAAATGCGGTCGGGAATGTAGACTTCTACCGGCACATCGAAATGGCGTAGGAAAATGGCTAGGAGCGCCGAGGATGTCGCGCCATCCACATCGTAGTCACCGAAGATTGCAACCGGCTCTTGTCTTTCGATCGCCGCGACTAGCCTATCAGCAGCAGCATCCATCGCCGTCAACGTGGATGGATCCGGCATGAGATCACGCAGTTTGGGGTCGAGAAACCCGACCGCCTCCTCGGTGATCACGCCGCGGCCTGCAAGAACGCGCGCGACAAGTTCTGGAATGCGGTGCTGCTCGACCATCGCCTGCGCTTGCCCGGCTTGCGCGCGGGACATGCGCTCTTCCCAGCGTTGGTTGCTGATGCTGGATTGGACGTCGAGAAACGGGCGGTCAGGCGTTGTCATGCACCGGCTGTAACGTGGCGGCGGCGCCGTGCGAAGGCGCTTCCACAACGATTTTCGACGGTCCGGCCATGGCGCGCCAATGGACGACAGCAACGGACAGCACGACGACACCGCCGAACTGGTGCAGCAATGCCCATTGCAGTGGAACTTGCATCACCAGTGTGATGATGCCGATCATCGCCTGCCCGACAACGAGAGCGACGAGAAACGCGGCCCCCATCATGTGCACACCGCCCCTGGCGCGCCACACGGAAACAAGATGGACGACGACGGCGGCCAACAGCAGATACGCGGTCACGCGATGGACGAACTGGGTCATCACAGCGTTCTCGGTAAAATTCTTCCAGATCGGATCAATAGCCCACGCACCGGAGGGCAGCACTTCGCCGTTCATATCCGGCCATGTATTATAGGCCATGCCCGCATCGAGGCCGGCGACAAGACCGCCAGCGAAAATCTGTGCGATGACCAAAGCAAAAACGGCACCGCCCTGCCATGCGATCGCTGGCATGGGCGGTGCGTGCTCTGGCGTCAGCCCACGTGCGAGCCAAATGACCCCGGCCAGCAACAGACAAGCCATGGTCAGGTGAACGGCGAGGCGCACTTGCGAAACGTCCACGCGGTCGACGAGGCCCGATTTCACCATCCACCAGCCGATGGCGCCCTGAATGCAGACGCCGACGAAAACGGCGAGAGCACCCCATTTCAAACGACCCGGCAGACGACCGGCGATCCAGAATGCCACCATCGGAATAAGCACCGCGAGCCCGATCAGACGGCCCAGAAAACGATGCCCCCATTCCCACCAATAGATGAACTTGAACTCGTCCATCGTCATGCGGCTGTTGACCTGCTTGAACTCATCCGTCTCCTGGTATTCCAGAAATTCAGCGGCCCATTTTTCAGCCGTAAACGGCGGCAGAAAACCCTTGATCGGCTCCCATTGCGTGATCGACAGACCGGAGTCCGTCAATCGCGTCGCGCCGCCGACAAGCACCATGACAACAATCAGAAAGGCGACGAAAAATAGCCACAGCCGCACCATGCGATGAGGGTCAGACAAAGTTGAGAGCGAATGGTTCACTGGGCTCCTCGCAGTGTTTCATCACGTCCATCCTCATGTGTCGCTGCAGGTCCGATCTGTAAAGGGCACAAGGGCTATTGGACGCCATCTGTCGCACCTCACGGGGCTGACATCGCAAGCCCACGCGGACTATGTCATGGTCGCTTAGAGACCGCGAGCCAAGGCACTTACCATGCGCACCACCCTGCCCCTGCGGGCCAAGAAAATGATCGGCATGATCCTGATCGTGATTTTGGTCTGCGTATACGCGCTTGTGGCCGTGGCAATCGCATCCGCCACGCTGTCAACCGCACCATGGTGGGCGCATGCGCTCTATTTCGGCTTCAGCGGCTTCCTGTGGGTGCTGCCCGCAATGGTCATCATCAAGTGGATGAGCACGGAAAGCGCCTAGGCGACGTCGAGCTTCCGCATACCGCGATTGAGACGTGTCGGCAGGCCGGTCGTCAGCGGTCCGAAATACCGCATCTTCTGGAACAAACCATTGGCCGAGATGCGGGGAAGCGCCGTCACATGCTTCACGTGCTGCGGGAAGATGAGACCCGGACGTGTGGTTACCGCGCTTGCAAAACCCGCTTCCTTCGCCAACTCAAAATCTCGCGCTCCGGCAGCAGCCTTGTAACCGTAAGGATAGGCGAAATGCCTGGGGCGCTCGCCGAAATGCGCTTCCAGCACAGTTGCGCTCTGCACCATCTCCGCTAGCGCCGCTTCGGGTTGCAGGCGCGCCACCGCGGCATGGTTCATCGTATGCGCACCGATGGTGCAATGCGGGTCGGCGGCGATCTCGTGCAACTCGTCCCATGACATGATCTGATCGCGGGTCAGTTCCGCAGGGTCGATCTTGTTTAAAAGGCACAGCTCGGCGATGCGGGCCTGCACGTCTTCCTCCGGCACAAGCTTCGTCATCCAGCCGAGCAGAACGTCGAAGCTGCGATATTTCGCTTCTGTGAACGAGCAATCCAACAGCGTGTTGTCGCCGTCCATCTGCACCATCAAATTGTCACGGGTAGCCACGATCCGCTCAATCGCCTCCCACCAGATGCAAGCAGTGCCGTCCATCAGATTCGGCGCAATGAAGATCGTGTAGGGTGCGTCGTGCCTGTTCAGAACCGGTTTGGCGTGGACAAGGTTGTCACGATAGCCGTCATCGAAGGTCAGCACGGCAAAACGGCGACCACGTTTCGGTTCAGCGATACGCTCCAGCGCCCCATCGAGATCGACCAACTCGAACCCTCGCGCCTTCAGCAGTCCGATCGCGGCATCCAGAAACTCTGGATCAACCGTCAGATGGGCGTTCGGGTCGAAAGTCTTCGGCGCATGCGGCGCCACATGGTGCAGCGTGATGATGATTCCGAGCTCGTTCTCGAACTGCTGATAGAGCTTGTCCAAACCCATCATGTGCAGGCCTGCAAGGATCTGCCGCGTGCGCTTGGTTTTTGCGTTAATCATAACAACAGGCTCTTCGAGCTCGGAAAGGAACGCTCAACAGCTAGGGCCTAAACCTTGAAATTGTCCTGCATTTTCGATCGAGGCATGTGGTGGGGAGCGCCATTTTGAAACCAGACGCGAAAACCGGCTTCGCGACGACCTGGAAGGTGCAACACCCTGATGTGGCGGTGCGTCCCCGCGGTGCGCCCATCGCGCAAAGCGGCCTCAATCTGAAAGCCACCGGGCCAATCGAACTGTCGGTCTATCGCGATGTGGCCAGCCTGCGTCACGAGTGGAACGATATCGTCTCTCGTGCCCCTGCCTCGCTTTACCAAAGCTTCGACTGGGTGGAGACGTGGTCCCGCCAGGCCGGGCGTGGCGCGAAGATGCAGCCGCGCATCGTGGTGGGGCGCAAGGACGGCAAAGTGCTCTTTCTTCTCCCGCTCAGCACCTATCGGCGTGCATTCTACCGCATGCTCAGCTTTCTGGCGGACACGCATTCGAACTTCTGCATGGGGCTGTTCGACCGCGATCTCATACCACGTTTGACCAAAGCAGACATGCAGGCGCTGATCGCCGAATTGGCTGAACTTCTCGCACCGGTGGATGTGTTGGAATTCTGCTGTCAGCCCGTTGGTTGGGACGACACGACGAATCCGTTTGCCCTTCTGCGGTGGCAGCAATCGCACAATATGGGCTACGCGCTCTCACTCGAAGGCGGGTTCGACGCTGCCCTCAACCGCCGCAACGGCGCGCGCAAACGCAAGAAGTTCCGATGGCAGACCAACAAGCTGAAATCCGTCGGCGGCGCGCATCTTCGTATTGCATCCACCCCGCAAGAGGTCGACAGCTTCATGGACCGCGCCATGGAGTTGACATCGAAGCGTTTCGACCGCGCTGGTATCTGGAATACATTCCAGAACGAAGGGGTCGTCCCCTTCTTTCGCGAACTTGCAACGTCGAGCCTCGGCCAGGATGAACCGGCATTGCTGCTCTACGGGCTTGAGATCGAAGGTAAGCTTCGCGCGGTTTTTGCCGGCGGTATTCGCAGTGGCCAGTTCCACGGCTGCTTCACGGCAATCGCGGACGACGAATACACGTCGGTTTCACCCGGCGAAATGCTCATCTATCTGGTCATTCAGGACTGCGTTGGGCGCGGCCTCCACACATTCGATCTCGGACGTGGAGAAGAGCGCTACAAGACGTCGTGGTGCGACCAGCGCCTTGCGATGTTCGAAACGAGCATCGCGTTGAAACGCACCGCCATCGGCTACACGACTTATGAAAACGTCAAGCTGTCGATCAAGCGCGTGATGCGGTCG
>JBCCRF010000057.1:0-12202 GCA_039208305.1 Pseudomonadota bacterium | reverse complement strand
GTCCTAGGCCGGAGCCTTTCCAACAGGAGAAGGCAAATGAGACACCGTAAACAGGGCCGCAAGCTCAACCGCACCCAGAGCCATCGCAAAGCCATGTTCATGAACATGAGCCAAGCGCTGCTCACCCACGAGCAGATCGTCACCACATTGCCCAAGGCAAAGGAACTGCGTTCCGTGGTCGACAAGCTCATCACACTCGGCAAACGCGGCGACCTTCACGCCCGTCGTCAGGCTGTTTCGCAGCTGCAGGATCAGGATGTCGTCAAGAAGCTCTTCTCGACCCTGGCAGAACGCTACAAAGAGCGTCCAGGCGGCTACACCCGCGTGCTGAAAGCCGGTTTCCGCTACGGCGACAACGCGCCGATGGCCGTCATTGAACTGGTTGATCGTGACGTAGACGCCAAAGGCAAAGCTGACCGCGAGCGTATGGAGGCCGAAGAGGCCGAAATGGGCGAGACCGAAGGCGCCGCCGCTTAAGTTGCTAACAAAACAACGAATGCAAAACGGCGGCCCCCAACGGGCCACCGTTTCTCGTTTCAGCGAGAACGCGCCTACTGGCTGAAGGTCTTTCCATCCCAGCGCACTTTGCCGGTGCCAAGTGAGCTGGTGATGATAATGGCGGGCTTGTCGCCATCGCCTATCTTCGCCTCTCTCGCCAGCGTCTCGAAGGCAGGTTTCAGTAGGCCGCGCTTGGTGCGCACGTAGATCTGAATGGTGCAGTTTTTCGGCCCGCAGCGCTCGTTTTTCCTCTTTGCGGTGCACCGCACCTTCGAGTGGTTTACCAGCAGGTCAGCGCGACCATCCCCAGTCAGATCCTTTTCCTGAAAAGCGTCTTTTGCTGCCTTCGCGCCCTTGCGGCTGCCACAGGCTTCCACCATCTGCTCTTTCGCCACATAGGCGCCCGCTTTGGACGGTTGGGCTTGTGCGGCGGTGGGTGATAGAAGGGCAATGGCTGCCGCCAACAGGGTTGCGGATCGGATCATCTTCGGGCCTTTCTGCGACGCAAAACAAAATGCAGGGCTGATAAAGGATGTGCGATCTTGGTAAATAAATTGATGAGAGCGATTTTGCCCATGCGACTGACCAATTATGCCGCTGCGCTTATGCTGTTTGTAGCGGCGCCGTTGGCCCCTGCTTTCGCGCAAGGCACCGTGCCGCAAACCCGCGAGCAGGTCATCTATTCCTACGCCCCGCTGGTAAAGCAGATCGCGCCTGCTGTTGTGAACGTCTACGCTGCCCGTGAGGTGCCACAGCGCCGCTCGCCCTTTGCCGGCGACCCGTTCTTCGAGCGCTTTTTCGGCCGCGAGTTCTCCGGCCGTCCTCAGCGCCGCCAAAGCCAGTCTCTCGGTTCCGGTGTAATCGTGGCGAAAGACGGGATGGTCATCACCAACCACCACGTCATCGAGAACGCCGATGAGGTTAAGATCGCGCTGGCGGATGGCCGTGAATACGCAGCCGAGATCATGCTGATCGACAAGAAATCCGATCTCGCCGTTCTGCAGTTTCAGCCGCAGGGCGAGCTGCCGGTGGTGAATCTTGGCGATAGCGAAGATCTCGAAGTCGGCGATCTCGTTCTTGCCATCGGCAACCCGTTCGGCGTGGGGCAGACCGTGACGTCCGGGATCATTTCCGCACTGGCCCGCAGTTCCAGCGGCGTCAACGATTTTGGCTTCTTCATCCAGACGGACGCTTCCATCAATCCGGGCAATTCCGGTGGCGCCTTGGTGTCGATGAGTGGAAATCTCATCGGCATCAACACCGCAATTTATTCCCGCTCCGGCGGGTCGAACGGCATCGGTTTTGCTGTGCCGTCCAACATGGTGCGCGTGGTTCTGGACAGCGTTCGCATGGGTTCTTCCACGCTGATGCGCCCGTGGATTGGCGCGCAGTTCCAAGCGGTAACGCCGGATATTGCTGATTCTGTCGGGCTTGACCGGCCGCAAGGCGCCTTGGTCGCGGGTGTCTTTGGCGGAAGCCCTGCGGAGGATGCGGGGCTGAAACTGGGCGACGTCATTCTCGCCATCGACGGTAAGCCCGTCCCCCACGTCGATGCGTTGGGCTACCGTCTTGCGACAGCAGGCCTCGACCGCAGCGCGACCCTGACCGTGTTGTCGCGCACCGAGCGCAATGAGCTAACACTCAATCTCGCTGCGGCTCCCGAAGTGCCTGCCCGCGATGCCCGGCTGATACAGGGCCGCTCGCCATTTGCAGGCCTCACGGTCATCAACCTGTCGCCTCGCACCGCGCAGGAACTGGAAATCGGCGACCGCATTCGCGGTGTCATCGTCAGCAATGTGGAGCCGCGCAGTCCGGCCCGCCGCCTCGGTTTCCGCGCCGGGGATATTTTCGTGGACATCAACGGGCAGGAGGTCTCCAGCACACAAGTGATGGAAGACATCGCTTCGGAAGGTGCCCGCGGCTGGCGTTTCGCTATCGAGCGGGACGGTCGTACGCTGCGCCAGTTTGTGCGCTAAGCCTCGCATGGGCGACCTTTTCGGAACCGAGCCGGAAGAGAAGGCGAGGGAGCAAACAGCCGACACGCTTCGCCCGCTTGCCGACCGGCTGCGACCGACATCACTGGATGAGGTCGTCGGGCAGGATCATCTGTTGGGCGAGAACGGCGCGCTGCGCCGAATGCTGGAAGCTCCAAACCTCGGCTCCATGATCTTCTGGGGTCCACCCGGTTCCGGCAAAACCACCGTGGCACGGCTACTCGCCGATGAAGGTGACCATCATTTCGAGCAGATCAGTGCCATCTTCACCGGCGTTGCCGATCTGAAGAAGGCGTTTGAGCAGGCCCGCATCCGTGCAGGCAATGGTCGCCGCACGCTGCTGTTCGTGGACGAGATTCACCGCTTCAACCGCACTCAGCAAGACAGTTTTCTGCCTGTCATGGAAGATGGGACGATCACATTGATCGGTGCGACCACAGAAAACCCGAGCTTCGAACTCAATGCCGCAGTGCTCTCGCGAGCCCGTGTTTTGACCTTCCGTCCCCATGACGATGAGAGCCTGCAGAATCTCATGGACCGCGCGGAAGAAGCGGAGGGCAAGGCGCTGCCGTTGACCGACGATGCCCGTGAAAGCCTGCTACGCATGGCCGATGGAGATGGCCGTGCTGTGCTAACCCTCATCGAAGAGGCCTGGCGCGCTGCACGCGACGGCGAGACATTCGATGCCGAGCAGCTGCAGGATATCGTGCAGCGCCGTGCGCCTGTCTATGACAAGGCGCAGGAGGGCCATTACAACCTCATCTCCGCGCTGCACAAAGCGGTGCGCGGCTCCGACCCGGATGCGGCGCTCTACTATCTCACACGCATGATGGATGCGGGCGAAGACCCGCTCTTTCTGGCCCGCAGGCTGGTGCGCATGGCCAGCGAGGACATCGGCCAGGCCGACCCACAGGCGCTCGTGATTGCGATCGCTGCGCGCGATGCCTACCAGTTTCTCGGGTCTCCAGAAGGCGAGCTGGCATTGGCTCAGGCCTGTGTACATCTCGCTACTGCACCGAAGTCCAATGCGCTCTACGTTGCCTTCAAGGACGCTATGCGGACTGCGAAAGAGCATGGCTCTCTCGCCCCGCCCAAGATCATCATGAATGCGCCCACCAAACTTATGAAAGACGAAGGCTACGGAGCGGGCTATCTCTACGACCCTGATCAACCAGATGGTTTCTCAGGGCAGAACTACTTTCCCGAACGCTTAGGCCGACGCCAATTTTACAAGCCGGTGGATCGGGGTTTCGAACGCGAGATCGGCAAGCGGCTGGACTATTGGTCTCGCCTAAGGACGGAGCGGGAGAAGGGCTAGCTACCTGCGCGCCCTCGCTTCAATGTGATGCGAACGGGGTTCGGATCGTGGTCCCACAGCGCACCGGATGCGAGATCAATCGCGCCAAGGACTGAACCGCCCGGCGCGACTACAGCCACCGCCGTGCTGCCCGCTGCAGCCCGTTTGTTCAACTTGCGCCCCACCTTCACGGTTTGCGAACGGAAGCCACGCTTTGATGCGGTGATCGTAAATTCCTTCCGCCGTTTCACGGTAAAGCTGCAGGGCGCGGTGCAGCTTTCGCCGAGCGAAGTTGTCACCTTTGCACCTGCCGGTTGAACGACGACCTTCACCTCGTTGGTGGATTTCCTTTTGGCCGTCTGGCAGCCGGTAAAAGCCGTACAGGCGGCGAGCCCGATAATAAGCGCGACAGATTTCATATGCCCGTTCCCCAGTGTTGCCGCATAGAGTGTGACGCGGAAATACTCTTTGGCATAGTGCAGAATCTGCACACTGTTAATGGTGGCGGCGCGGGGCCGGTGGGGGTAAGAGACGGCCCATGTTGCACATCGCTCTCATATTTCTCGGCGGCGGGGCAGGGGCCGTCTCTCGGCACCTGGTCAATGGGGTTGCCTTGCGCGCGGTTGGCCCAAATTTTCCCGCGGGCACGCTGGCGGTCAATGTCATCGGATCCTTGTTGATGGGGCTGTTCATCGGCTGGATCGTGAAATCCGGCGCATCCACGGAGACGCGGCTATTGGTGGCCACCGGTTTTCTCGGCGGCTTCACCACATTCTCCGCCTTCTCGCTGGATGTTGCGAACCTGTGGGAACGAGGGGCGGGTGGCGTCGCACTTGTCTATGTCGTTGCCAGCGTGATCCTCTCCGTTGCCGCGGTCTTCGCAGGCCTCGCGATTGCCCGTGCGGTGGGAAGCTGAACCATGGCGCTGACTGGAGTTTCGCAGAAGACGGTGGACGCGGATGAAGCAGGCATGCGCCTCGACCGCTGGTTCAAGCTGCATTTTCCCGGCCTCGGCTTTGGCAAACTGCAAAAGTTGCTGCGCTCTGGCCAGGTGCGGGTGGATGGTGGCCGCGTGAAAACAGCATCGCGGCTTGAGGCGGGGCAGGTTGTCCGCATTCCGCCTTTGGATGCCGCCGCCAGCGACAGGCCACTGCACATGACGGCCAACACGATCCGCGACCGGCATGACGAAGACGTGCTGCGCGACATGATCCTCTATGAGGACAAAAAAGTTCTGGTCTTCAACAAGCCGTCCGGTCTGGCGGTGCAGGGCGGCTCTGGCATTAGCCGCTCGGTCGACTCCATGCTGGAAAGCCTGCGCGACAAGTCCGGACAAAAGCCGCGTCTCTGCCATCGCCTAGACCGTGACACGTCTGGCGTACTGGTGGTCGCGAAAACGCGCGGGGCGGCGGCAGCACTCACCAAAAGCTTCCGCCACCGTGATACGCAGAAGACCTATTGGGCACTGCTGCGCGGCGTCCCGCGCCAGCGGCAGGGCCGCATCTCCACCTATATGGTGAAAGAGCAGACGGAGGAGGGCGATCGCATGCGCGTCGCCAGACACGGCGAGCGCGGCGCGGACCACGCGGTTTCCTTCTATCGCGTGATCGACGCCAATCCGCGCGCTGTGTCCTGGGTCGAGATGCAACCGCATACGGGTCGCACCCACCAGTTGCGAGTCCATGCCGATCATCTCGGCCACCCGATCATCGGCGACAACAAGTATTTCTCTACTGAAAATTGGGAAACGCCCGGTGGCGTACAGAAGCGGTTACATTTGCATGCGCGTCGCATCCGCATTCCCCATCCTGACGAGCACCAACCATTGTTGGATGTCACCGCCCCGCTGCCGCCACATATGGTGCAAAGCTGGAACCTGTTCGCTTTCGATGAAGCGGATGGAGTGGAGACCGACGAGGACGGCTTCGATGTCTGATATTTTAGGCGAGCGCGATCCGAACGTGCCTCGTGATCCCACCAAGGTGGCCGAACCGTCGAGGGAAAGTCTGCTGCCGAAGCGGTTCTACAAGGCTGTCGAACTGGCTGAAGAGGACAACGCGTGGCGCGTGCTTCTGGACGGTCGCCCGGTCCGCACGCCGGGCAAGGCTGTGCTTGCGGTTGATAGCCAACCCATCATGGAGCGCCTTGCGACGGAATGGGATGCGCAGGGTGAGCGTATCGACCCGCTGACCATGCCGATGACACGTCTCGTCAACACGGCGCTAGACGGCGTTACTCAGGAAATGCAGGCGGTGCGGGACGATATCATCCGCTTCGCAGGTACTGACCTGCTGTGCTACCGCGCTGACGGACCCGATGATCTGGTCGAGCTTCAGCGCGCCAGCTGGGACCCGCTTCTTGATTGGGCGGAGACTGCCCTCGATACGCGGTTGAACCTTGCCGAGGGCGTGATGCATGTCGCGCAGCCGCCGGAAAGCCTGAAGGCCTTCGGTCACCATGTGAAGGCGATTGACCATCCGCTGGCACTGGCCGCCGCCCATGTGGTCACCACGCTTACGGGCTCTGCGATTATCGCAATGTCTGTCTGGCGTGCTCAGCAGGACGCGAAATCGGCGTGGGCTGCCGCTCACATTGACGAAGACTTCAACATCTCCCAATGGGGCGAGGACTACGAAGCCACGCAACGCCGCGAGACGCGTTTCGTCGACATGGAGACGGCCTGTTTCGTGCTGGAGAATCTGGCCCGGAACCGGTGATAGTCTAGTGCCCACGGCTGAAAACAAGTTCATCAGAGCTGCCTCCCAACGGCGGCCTATCTGGATCGGGTTGCTGGCAGCATTGGTCATCGGCCTGTTAGGGGGGCTGTTGGGCGAAGCTTATGGCAACGCGCTCTACGGACCAGATGATTTCGACTTCGCGTTGGGCTTCCGCATAGGATTTTCCATCGCCTTTGTGTCGGCGGCGATCGAGATCTTCTACATCCGCAATTACCGCCGCAGTTGGATCCGCAAGGTCGCCTATCTGCCAGGACTTGTGGTGCGTGTTCTGGTGCTCACGCTCATCGTTCGTCTGTGTATTGTCGGCAATCAGGCGCTGTCCTTTTGGCTGGGCGATTTGTCCGCGTGGCAGGACTTCACCTTCATGAACCAGATGCGCGACACGCTGCTGTCGGTCGCGGTGGTGATCGGCTTCGTGATGGTGTCGCAAATCACGTCGGTGGTTGGGTTTCGCCGCTTCTTCCATCTCGTATCCGGTCGGTACTACCGGCCTGCGGTGGAGGAGCGGATCTTCATGTTTGTTGATTTGGTGGACTCGACACGCCTGGCCCTGCGGTTGGGTGATCTTCGATTTCACGATTTTCTGGCTGAGGTTTTTTTCCAGCTGGACCGGGCTAGCGTCGGGTATGGCGGCGAGGTTGTGTCCTATGTCGGAGACGCCGTCATCTACACATGGCCGCTGCGCGAGCAGGCAACCAAGAACCGCGCATGTCTCAAAGCGCTGCGGGCGATGCACCGACAGATGGAGCTGACAGCCGAAGCTTTCGAGCTTGAGTTCGGCGAGCGTCCGCGCCTGCGAGCTGCCATCCATGCAGGGCCGGTGGTTGTGGGCGAGTGTGGTGACAGCCGCCGTCAGGTGACCTTTTTGGGGGACGCGGTGAACATGACCGCACGGATTGAAAACCTGACGAAGGCTTTGGATGTCGACTATCTGATCTCGCAACAGGCGCTGGAGCGCATCGATCTACCGATTAACGTGAAGGCGATGCACGTCGGCGAGCACGCGCTTCGCGGCTCCGAAAGCCCGTTCACGATGCACCGATTGCTGTTGAAGTAAGGGTTACACTTTAAGGCGTTCGGCATGCCACGCAATGTGGTCAGCCATGAAAGTTGAAATGAAGTTGTAGGAATGGTCGTAGCCGTCCTGCATGCGCAGCGTCAGCGGTATGTCGGCGGCCTTGCACGCCTCGTCCAGCAGCCAGGGACGAAGTCCGTCATCCAGAAAGCTGTCTGCTGTTCCCTGATCCACCAGAAATTCGCTGAACCGCGCACCGCTTTCAATCAGTCGCACCGCATCCCATTGCGCCCATTCGCTTTCGTCATTGCCGAGATAGGCGCAGAACGCGCCGCGCGACCATTCGGCGGTGGAGGGGTTCACGATGGGTGCGAAGGCGGAGCAACTCTTGAAACGCTCCGGGTCCCGTAGCGCGGCAATCAGGGCACCGTGCCCACCCATCGAATGCCCGAAGATGCCTTGGCGATTGAGATCGACATCAAAATTCTCGGCTACCACCTCCCGCAACTCGGAATGACCAGCGGTGTTCATTTGATAGTGCGCAGCCCAAGGCGCCTCCGTCGCGTCCACATAGAATCCAGCACCCTGGCCTAACTGCCAGCTTTCATCATCGGTGATATTGTCGCCGCGAGGGCTTGTGTCAGGGCACACGATGGCGATGCCGTGTTGTGCAGCGGCGGCACGATATTCGCCTTTGTCCATCACATTGGCATGGGTGCAGGTGAGGCCGGAGAGATACCAAAGCACCGGCACCGCACCGTCCGCTGATTGCGGTGGCATGAACGCGGCAAATGTCATCTCGCCGTTGAGCGCAGCAGAAGGATAAGAATAGACGCCTTGCGTTCCGCCATGGGCTTTCGCGGTCGAAATAATGTCCATGGGTCAGCCTCGTTTTCTGGTCTGCTGTACAAGCTTATCGAGCGCTTGCAGAAAATTGGAGCGGTCGCGCGGCGTGAAACCGGCGTTACGGGTTTGCGTCTGCGTTGCTTCACGCTGGTGCTGTTTGATCTCGCGCACGGCGAGCGCCATGCCGATGGTTTGTTCGGTGAAGGGCTTGCCGGTTGGTCCAAGCGGTTGCGCTTGTTTTTCCAACAGGCGAGCAGCGAGTGGGATGTCCGCGGTGATAGCAATGTCGCCAGCCTGCGCCTGTTCCACGATCCAGTCATCGGCTGCGTCTGCACCTTCCGGCACGACAACGACCTTCACCAGAGGGTCACGGCTAGGCCGCATGCCGCCATTTGACACGATAAAGGTCTGCAACCCATAGCGACCTGCGACCTTCAGCGTTTCTTCTTTCACCGGGCAGGCGTCAGCGTCGATGAAGATGCGCAAGACGCTATCCCCGGGGCCGCTCGGGCAGGCCACGGCAGTGGAGGAAGATGCGCTCGCCCTCCGCGAGAAACGTACCGCGCCCGCGCTTGGCGAACCGCAGCGGCAGCGTGGCAGAGCGACCGCGCAGCACATAAACCACGAACTTTTCCCGCGGAAGTTTTGCCACCTGCGGAAACAGCGTGACCGTTCCAGCTTTTGAATCGAAACGCTGCAGGCCCTTCGAGGTGCGGTAGTAGATGACGTGCCCGCGGCGATCTTCCTGCGGTGGCAAGGCTCGTTCGGCTGTCGTTTCAAACCTGAGCGACGGCACGCTGAGCGGCGTGTAGCACCCGGCAAGGGCAACCTTCACCGTGTCCTCGGACAATTGACCTTTCAGTCCGCCCGGCATCTCCGACCAAGCGCCAAGAAGCTGCGCATCCAGCTCCTTGCGAAGCGCCGCCTGCGGATCATCAGTTTGCGCTTCGGGCTTTGCCGCTTCGCCGTTACCTGCTGATTGCTCTTCTTCAACGGCAGGCGTTTCGGTTGTCGCATTCTGTGCGAAGCCAGGTGACGTCGCGAGCCACACCGCAGCCAGCAAAGATAACAGGGCCCGCAACATCAGAATTCCACGACCGCGCGGATGGACTTGCCTTCATGCATGAGATCGAAGCCTTTGTTGATCTCGGCAAGCGGCAGAAGATGGGTGATCATCGGATCGATCTCGATTTTGCCGTCCATGTACCAGTCGACGATTTTCGGCACATCCGTGCGACCGCGTGCGCCGCCGAATGCGGTACCCCGCCAGGAACGGCCGGTCACGAGCTGGAAAGGGCGGGTGGAAATCTCTTGTCCCGCGCCAGCCACCCCAATGATGATGCTTTCACCCCAACCTTTGTGGGCGCATTCCAGCGCCACGCGCATCACATTCGTGTTGCCGATGCACTCGAAGGAGTAGTCAGCACCGCCACCGGTCAGATCCACAAGATCGTTCACCTGTTCCTGATGATCTTTGCCGGTGGGGTTGTAGAAATCGGTCATGCCAAATTTCTCGCCCCATTCCTTTTTGTCGTCGTTGAGGTCGACGCCGACGATCTGCGCCGCGCCAATCATGCGCAGGCCTTGAATGACGTTGAGGCCGATGCCGCCCAGGCCGAACACCACGGCGCGGCAGCCGGGCTCGGCTTTCGCTGTGTTGATGACGGCACCAATGCCCGTCGTCACGCCGCAGCCGATATAGCAAATCTTGTCGAAAGGCGCGTCCTCGCGCACCTTCGCCAGCGCGATCTCCGGCAACACTGTGAAATTGGCGAAGGTCGACGTGCCCATGTAGTGCATGATGGGTTTGCCATCGAGGGAGAAGCGGCTGGAGCCGTCCGGCATCAGGCCTTGCCCCTGCGTGACGCGGATGGACTGGCACAGGTTCGTTTTGGGGTTCAGGCAATAATCGCATTCGCGGCATTCCGGCGTGTAGAGCGGAATGACGTGATCGCCTTTCTTCAGCGACGTCACGCCCGGGCCGACATCCACCACCACGCCCGCACCTTCATGACCCAGAATGGCAGGAAAGATGCCCTCCGGGTCAGCACCGGAGCGGGTGAATTCATCGGTGTGACAGATGCCCGTCGCCTTGATCTCCACCAGCACCTCGCCCTCGCGCGGTCCGTCCAGTTGAACGGTGGCGATCTCAAGTGGTTTCCCCGCCTCGAAAGCGACAGCAGCTCTCACATCCATGATGGTTTCCTCCCGGTAGTCTTTGCGCCGACCGTGCGAACGCGGCGCACAAAAAGCAAGGGCCGCAAAAGCGGCCCTTGCTATATTTCTTCGATGGAGCGGAGCCTTATTCGTCCCAGCTTACATCAGTCAGGTCATTGGCTTGAATTGGCGAGTTCTCCCACAGGCCCTTCACCTTTGCATTCCATACGCCCGCTTTGGCCAGCTGGAACAGGAAGCCGTTCACCGCGTCTGCGGAGATTGTTTTCTGCGCTTCGGCCATCAGCGCGTAGCGGCCTTGCTCGTCCACCGTTTCGTTCAGCTTCGCGAGCGTCGCGTCCAGCGTGTCGCTCTTGTAATTGAAGTAATAGTCCGCGCGGCCATAGATGCCGATATCCATCGGCTCCGTGTGAGAGACGATGGTGAGATCGTAGTCCTTCGCCTTGAAGACCTCCGGTACCCAAACCGCCCACTCGACAGGGATGATTTCAAGCTCGATGCCAACCTTGCGCAGCTGGTCGGCGATGATCTCGCCGCCGCGACGGGCGTAGGAGGGTGGTGGCAGTTTGATGGTAGCCTTGATGCCATCAGCAAAACCCGCTTCCGCCAGCAGCGCTTTTGCCTTTTCAGGGTCGTAAGGGAACTGACCTACCAGATTGACATAGGCCGGGTGGTGCGGCGCGAAATGCGTTCCGATGGGCGTGCCGAGGCCGAACATGGCGCCATCAATGATCGCCTGCCGGTCGATGGCATGGGCGATTGCCTGACGCACCTTGATGTTATCGAAGGGCCGCTTGGCGTTGTTGGTGGACAGGATCGTCTCGCCTTCCGTCGACCCGATCACCACCGTGAAACGCGGATCGGCCTGCAATTGCGGAATGATTTCCGGTGCGGGGAAGTTGGCGAACGCATCGACATCGCCAGCCAATATGGCGGACAGAGCGGCTGCAGGGTCCGGAATGAACTTGAAGGTCGCCGTTTCAAGTCCAACAGGATCACCCCAATATTCGGCATTCTTCTTCAGCGTGAGCGATGAGCCCTTTATCCAGTTGTCGAACGTGAAGGGGCCGGTGCCCACCGGCTGGGTTTTGTTAGAATCGGCAGATTCCGGCGCGACCATCACGGCATCACCCCAGCCGAGGTTGAACAGGAAGTTGCCTGCCGGGCTCGACAGCGTCACCACCAGCGTCATGGGATCGGTCACCTCAACGCTGGCGATGCCGGTGAACAGCGCCTTCTGCGCGTTTTCAGTCCCTTCCGCCCGGGCGCGATCCAGGCTGAACTTCGCATCTTCCGCTGTGAAATCTGACCCGTCGTGGAATTTCACGCCGGAGCGCAGTTTGAAAGTGTAAGTCTTACCGTCCTCCGAGACGTCCCAGCTTTCTGCCAGGCCCGGTTGCACGGCTCCGTTTCGGTCGATGCGGGTTAAGCCTTCGAAGACATTGGCATAGACCACCTCGTCGATCGCGGCTGGCGCACCTGCGGTGGGGTCCAGATGCGGTGGTTCCAACACCATGCCCATGGCGAGCGAGGTCTTGGCGGCTAGTGCCGGTGCGATGGCGAAAGTCGAAGCGGCCAGCGCGAGCGCCATGGAGGCGAGCGCAGGCGCGGTGCGGATGGAACGGATCATGAAAAACTC
>JBCCRF010000056.1:0-12292 GCA_039208305.1 Pseudomonadota bacterium | reverse complement strand
CCAAGGCAGGCTGGCGATTCATGATTGAACCGAAGAAGAGGGTTGGCCCCTTCGTTGTGGACGCCGAGGGCGAACTCGATATGGCCAAGACCACGGGGTCGCCACTGGCGGCTGCTGAACCTGTTCCTCCAGCAACAGCGTCTGCGGCAACCACTTTGTCGAACGCAGATATTGTAGATGACTCCGGGTCGACCAAGGTGGCTGAACCCAAGCGCAAGTCACGCATCGCGCGGCTCGCCAAGCGCCGCGGGTGGGGCGGCAAGACGGTCAAACCGGCTGCGCCGTCCGAAACGGGCATGGACCATCGTCCTCAGGAATCCATAGTGCCCAGCGCCTCCGTTGCCAGCACGGCATTGACCCTCGTGGTGGCGATCATGACCTTTCTCGCCAGCTTGACCCTGGGGGCTGTTACGCTGGTGAGCGATTCCGCGCGCAGTTGGACCAGCGACGTCTCGCGCGAAGTCACAGTTCAGATCGCCCCCGCAGAGGGGCGCGACCTCGCCGATGACGTTCTCGCAGCCCGTACCATTGCCGGTGCGGTCGAGGGTATTACGTCCGTCACCGTCATGGATGAGGCACAGGTCTCTCAATTGCTGTCACCATGGCTTGGTTCGGGATTGGATGCCGCTCTGGATGAGAATTCTGCGGGCGCATTACCGATCCCCGCGATGATCATGCTCGGCATTGATCTCTCAAATCCCCCCGATATCGACACGTTGCGGGTGCGCTTGGAGACAGAGATACCAACCGCGACACTGGACGATCACCGCGCTTGGGTCGGGCGGTTGGCCACCATGGCAGGGTCTATGATTGCTATCGGCATCGTCATCTTTCTGCTGGTGGTGGCAGCCACTGTGTTGATCGTCGTTTTCGCAACGCGGGGTGCGATGGCTGGCAATGCCCACGTCATCGAAGTGCTGCATTTCGTCGGGGCGGAACCGCCTTACATTGCAGGACAGTTCCAGAAACACTTTCTGCTGCTCGGCCTGCGCGGTGCGCTGGTGGGTGGGGTCGCAGCGATTATGGCCTTCATCGCCATGGGGTTCTGGACCGCGGGTTCTGTCGCCGATCCGGCAGCGGAGCAGGTCCGCGCGCTTTTCGGCACGTTTTCCGTTGGGCCAGCAGGTTATCTCGGCGTCGGAATCCTGATCTTCGCCGTAGCGCTGCTGACAGCTTTCACATCGCGCTACACGGTCATGCGTCATGTCGGCGGGCTGGACGGTACCAAACCATCGCGTAACGACTGAACGCTGTCTTCACCATCTGTGGCATCAATCGCGCAGTAACCTTTGCCCGTGCCACATTTGCAGTGATAGAGTGTGGGGAAAGCTCTCTCGTGGCGGAGAGACTTTGGGAGTTCAATGACGCGAAGCAACCAAACAATTTTGTTTCGCAAACAGTGGGGCGGGTGAATGGCGATGGCCGGGCCGCAATCCAGCGACGGTAAAAGCGAGACGCGCAGCCGCAAGGTCGCGCGTGGCACGGGCCGTGGTATCGGCTTTCTGTTCCGACTGTTCTCTCGCCTGCTGCTTGTGCTGATCTTCATCGGTGGTGGCCTGCTGATTGGTGGCTTTCTGAAGTTCTCCGACCGGGTGACGAATACCGAGCAGACGGCGATCGCCGATGAGCAGGCGGCAGATGCCGTCGTCGTCCTCACCGGCGGGTCCGCCCGTATTGTCGAAGGGCTGGAACTTGTTTCCGCCGGTAAGGGTAAGCGGCTGCTCATCTCCGGCGTCAGCGAACAGACGAGCGTTGACGCGCTTAAGGCGATTAATCCTGATTTCGGTTCACTTTACGATTGTTGTGTCGATGTGGAGCGCGCTGCGCTGGACACGATTGGTAATGCCCGTGAAACGGCAAAATGGGTGGAAGATAACGGCTACACGTCGCTGATTGTTGTGACCTCCAGCTATCACATGCCACGTAGCCTGCTGGAATTCCGCCGCACCATGCCGGACCTTCGCATTGCACCGCACCCGGTTGTACTGGAGCCGCTGGCGCAAGACGGTTGGTGGAGAAACCCGGAGACACTGCGCTTTCTGACCGTTGAATATCTTAAATATGTCGGCGCTGCGATGCGCGAGTATCTGCAGCCGCAAACGATCGACGCATTGCGCGGGTCCATGTTGGGCGGTTAGAGCGAAGTCATCTCGCTCCCACCTGTGCCGTTTAAACCGTCATGATCGCTATTCGCTCCGTTCTGTTCAACGTCACCTGGATCATGAATATCATCGTGCAGATGGTTGTGCAGACGCCGTATTATTTGCTCGCGCCCTTCAAACAGGCTGAGAAGGTGCCGAAGCGCTGGGCGCGAACGAACCATTTTTTCCAGCGCTGGATTGTAGGAACGAAAATCGAAATTCTTGGGCGGGAGAATATCCCGAAAGACGGGCAGGGCGCGCTGGTGGCGGCCAAGCACCAGTGTAATTGGGACTTTTATGCGCTGAACGAAATCGTACCGAGCGCGGCCTTCATCCTGAAAGAGCAGCTGATGAAGATCCCCTTCTTCGGCTGGTATGTCGGTAAGCTTGATCACATTCCCATCCGCCGTGAGGACAAGGGCAAGGCGATGCGGGGCATGCTGTCCGTCTCGCAGCAGCGGCTGAACGAAGGGCGACAGATCATCATCTTTCCTGAAGGCACGCGCGTGGCGGCAGGCGCGCCGCCTGCCTACCGCTACGGCATCACGCGCATGTATCTCGATCTCGACACGCCCGTTGTGCCGGTGGCACTAAACAGCGGTCTCTATTGGCCGCGCCACAGCTACAGACGCTATGCTGGCGTGCTGCGTTGCGCGTTTCTAGAACCGATCCAGCCTGGTCTCGATGGTGAAACTTTTGCAGCAGAACTGGAGCGGCGTATCGAAGAAGGGTGCGAAGATCTTTATCTCATGGCAACGCGTGACGAGCACGTTCCGCCCATGTCGGCGGAGGTAAAGGCTGGTGTCGAGCGCGCGCGGGCGCGGGAGAAAGCGCGGCTGGAAGCGGCCGACGCCTGACGATTTTGTGGGTCGCGCAGCGACTCTTTTCCTTGGCATGGCGGAAAATTTTCCGTTTTTCTGAATTTTGTTCTTGTAACGTTCCATTAACCAGTTCACTTTACGTTCACTGGAACAAAACAAGATCACGGCGATGCGTCGCGATCGCCGAGAAGTTGGAAACTTGCCATGACCGACCTGCAACACGCTCTTCCGTTTCAACTCCACACGCTGGTGCAGGCGCAGTTGGATCAGGTGTCGCTGCAGCGCCGTCAGGTGCGTCGTGTCTCCACGGTGCGCTGCGCGGCGACGAGCGCGGGCGTCGGCCGCTTTGTTTATCTGCAGGGGCGGTCCGGCCGCCGTTATGTTTTTTGCTCGATAACGGCAGAGCAAGGTGCGCTTTACGGTAACGGTATCTTTGCTGCCCGTTGTGGAGAAGCAGGAGAGGTCGAGGTTGGCTTTTCTGCACATCAGGTCGCGGGCAAAGGCGGGCTCTTCGTCCATCTGCCGGACGACAACAGCGCAGATGGCGCACGCGCGGTGATGGAAGATTTATAAGACTTTTTGCGCTCACGCTATCGGCCTTGCGGCCTTCGCTACGCGGGTGCGGCGCATGCGCGCCGGGTCGGCGGTTGCCTCCCTCGCTGTTCAAACTGAGGTTTGAACAGCTTTACCCGGGCCGCGAGAGACGTGCGGCGACGGCCTCCATGCGCTCGTCATGGATCGCCATTTCGCGCATCTTTTCCACCGTATCCAGGATGTAGTCCTCGTTCTTGCCTGACTGACCTTCAGCCCCGGAAATCTGCGCCACCAGCGCGTCGATGGAGAGATTGTCGGCATATTGCTCATGGGTCGTGTCGGCGATGTAGCAGAGCATCGGGACCGTCTCGCCGCTTTCAATCCGCCCCTCGCGGGTGGTTTCGATATAGACATTGGTGACCAATTCGCGGGCCCGCAGATAGTCCACCACCTCCCGCTGCTTGGCCATGCCCACCTTGAAAGCGACGCCCTCACAATAGCCACCCTCGTCCAGCCCCATCACGATGCCGGGCCGTGCCATCGTGCCGCGATGCACCCAAGAGAAGACGCAAGGCGATCTGTGAACACCGTCCATCGTGGCGCGCCGTCGTTCCAGATAATCGAAGCCCGGCTTCCACATTAGGGAGCCATAGCCGAAGACCCAGAAGTGATCGGTCGGCGGCGGTAGCTCACTCATGGTAGGTTCTCTGATCGAAACGGGATGTGAAGCCTCCTTTGCAGCAACGTGGCCATCTTGAACAGGTTTCGATCAAGCCTTGCCAAAGTCAGCACAGCAGGATTGAACAGCGCCATGAAATTCCTCCTCGCATTCGTCATTTTCATCGTTGTTGGATGGAGTGCTGGGTGGTTTGCGCTGTCGGCCTATCTGGGCGGGGTGGCGGATGATGCGATTTCCCGCCTCCGTGCCGCGGGCACGGACGTGACCTGCGGCGACCGCAATACCAGCGGCTTTCCCTTCTCCATGCAGATCAGCTGCGATGACATCTCGGTAGCCTCACCCGACCTGATCGCGCCCGTCACCACCGGGCCGTTGGCAGCTGGTGTCGGCTTAACCGCGCCCCAGCGGTTGAGGCTAGACCTGACGTCGCCTCTCACATTCGCCGGAGGCGAAATGCAGTTCGAGGACGCTAAGGCCCAGATTGACCTGCGTACCGATGGAGGATTCGACGGCGCTAATTTCGTGATCCCGACCCCGCGCCTCACGGTGGGCGCGCTGACGGCCAAAGCCGAGCAGATTTCCGGTGAAGCGCAGGGTGGCGAACCGGACCTGACCGTTAGCATCAACGCCCGCGATCTTCAGACCGACTTGCCGCAAATCGGAACGGTGCCGAGCGCATCCGTCTCCCTCTTCGCTACGTTGGCTGAGGGCTATCGCGATCTGGTGCAACGTGGCCTGTCGTGGCAGCAAGTTTTGTCCGATGGCGCGCAACTCAATCTCCGCTCGCTAGAGTTGGTGACGGAAGGTCAAGGGCGCTTGACTGTCGGCGGCAACATTGAGCTGCGTCCGGATGGTCTGCTGAACGGTCCGTTGCGGATCGCCGTTTCCAATCCCGACGCTTTGCGTGAGTGGGTCCGTCCTCTTGGCCCGCAAGCGGAACAGGTAGTTGCGACGCTCACTCAGGCGATGAACGGCATGGGCGTCATGCGCGATATCAACGGGCGGCAGATGCAAGCACTGGACGTCATGATCGACAATGGATCGCTGCGCTTGGGCTTCATCAAGATCGGCGATATTCCGCCGTTGCGGCTGAATTAGCTGTCTGTCTTGTAGCGGCCGAAATTCGGCTCCGCCACTTCCTGTCCTGCATCGATGATGCCGCGTCTGATTTCGCGAGTGCGGGTGAAATGGCCAAAGAGGAGGTCACCGTCACCATGTCGGATGGCCCTTTGCAGGGCCGAGAGATCTTCCGAAAAGCGCCCTAGCATTTCCAGCGTGGCGTCTTTGTTGTGCAGGAAGACGTCACGCCACATGACCGGGTCGGAGGCGGCGATGCGCGTAAAGTCACGGAAACCGGAGGCCGAATATTTTATGACCTCCGTCTGCGTGATCTCCGCCAGATCATCTGCGGTGCCCACAATGTTGTACGCAATGAGATGGGGAATATGGCTGGTGACGGCCAGCACGCGGTCATGGTGGTCGGCGTCCATGATATCAACCTGCGAACCGAGCGCACGCCAGAAGGCCACCATTCGCTCCGTCGCCTCCGGGTCGCCATCCTCGAGCGGAGTCAGCAGATGCCAGCGTCCATCGAACAAGGTCGCGAAGCCCGATTCGGGGCCGGAATACTCCGTGCCTGCGATGGGGTGACCCGGGACGAGATGCACGGCATTGGGCATATGCGGCAAAAGCTGGTCGATCACCGAACGTTTCACCGAGCCAACATCGGTGACGATGGCGCCGGGGGCGAGATGCTCCGCCATACGCTCGCCGACAGACGCGAAGGCGCCAACGGGCACGCAGAGGATAACGCAATCGGCCTTTTTGACAGCTTCGCTGATACGGTCGGTGTAGACATCGCCGAGGTTCAACTCGCGCGCCTTGTTCAAAGTCTCGGCGCGGCGCGTACAGACAACAATTTCCTCCGCCAAGCCGTCGCGGCGCGCGCGTATTGCGATGGACGAACCGATTAGACCGATGCCGATCAGCGCCAGCCGCTTAAACGGCCGAAAGTCTGTGTCAGCCATCCAGAAAGTCCTTTAGAGCCACCACTGTGCCGCGGCAGGCCTCTTCCGTACCGATGCTCATGCGCAGCGCGTTCGGCAGGCCGTAGCCCGCGACGCGACGCAGCACGTAGCCGCGCGATGTGAGGAAGTCGTCGGCGGCAGCGGCAGATTTTTCGCCTTCATCTGCGAAGTGGATGAGGATGAAATTGCCCACCGAAGGCGTGACCGTAAGGCCCATCGCCTCGATCTGCTCCGTCGTCCATGCCAGCCATTCGTCGTTGTGGGCGATCGCTTTATCGACCATCCCGCGATCGGCAATCGCAGCCTCAGCTGCGGCGAGCGCTGCAGCGTTGACGTTGAACGGGCCGCGCACGCGGTTGATCGCGTCGCAGATCGCGGCGGGTGCATACATCCAGCCGACGCGCAGCGCCGCTAGGCCGTGAATTTTGGAGAAGGTACGCGTCATCACGACATTGGAATTGCCCGCCACCAATTCGATACCGCTCTCATAATCATTGCGGCGCACATATTCGGCATAGGCCGCGTCCAGCACCAGCAGCACACCGGACGGTAGCCCGGCATGAAGACGGCGCACCTCGCTCATTGGTAGGTAGGTACCAGTGGGGTTGTTGGGATTGGCGAGAAAGACGACGCGGGTCTTGTCCGTCACCCGCTCGAGGATCGCGTCCACATCGGCTGTGTTGTCTGTCTCCGGTGCGACGATAGGCGTGGCGCCCGCAGCCAGGATCTGGATGCGATACACAAGAAAACCGTGCTCGGTGTAGATCGCCTCGTCACCCGGCGCGAGGTAGGTCTGGGCGATAAGCCCTAGCAACTCGTCGGAGCCATTGCCGCACAGGATGTTGTCGGCGTTGATGCCGTGGGCTTTGGCAATGGCCGCGCGCAACGCGGTGGCTGACCCATCGGGATAATCCTCCAGCCGCTCCGCCATGTCAGCAAAGGCAGCCTTTGCCGCTGGGCTTGGCCCGAGCGGCGTCTCATTGGCGGACAATTTGTGCAACTTGACTCCCTCGGGCGCTTTCGACTTGCCGGGCACATAGGCTGCAATGTCCATGACGCCGGAATTGGGAGTTGGCACGGGTGATGCTTGCGACATGATCGTCTCTCGTCGGCTGCGGGGCGGAAGGTTTCGCGGCTCCGTTTAGAGAAGTGTGCCGCGTTTGGAAATGTCGCTTTTCTTCGCAGTTACCTGCATTCTGCTAGCACCTGTCCTCGTGGACCCTGTCCTGCTGGCTCCTTGTGGTGCCAGAACTGGCACGAACACCCGCCGTGACTGGCGTTGTCGCACGGGCAAGCCTTGATAAACCTGCTTCGTTGCCTCCACCACGAGCACGCCTGCGAAGGCTGGGACGAACCGTCGCCCGAAACGCTCGAATGCTGGGGCGAAACGGGCCGTGATCTTGCGCGATGATGGAGGAAAATGCAGCGCATCGCACCATGTTGTCGGTGTGAACATGTGGCTGCGCAGCAGGCGCGACAGTTGTCCGCCGCTCCACGGGCGGCCCGAACCGTAGGGTGTGTGCTCCATCCGCGCCCAGACGCCGCGCCTGTTGGGCACAACGATCATTAGTTTGCCGCCAGGTGCCAGCACGCGCCAGATCTCCGACAGCGCCTCATCAACATTTTCAAAGTGTTCCAAGGCGTGGACGAGCAGCATGCGGTCGATGCTCGCATCGGCCAGCGGGAGGTCTTCGTCGAACACGAGCGCAGTCGCGCAGTCCTCACCAAACGGCCAATGAACTGCGCCCTGCCGCGCGGGCATGAGCGCAAGTGTTCGTTCTGCATCGGCGCGGAAGGCGTCGAGCCATGGTGTTGCGTAGCCCAGCCCCACCAGCCGCTCGGACGTTAGCGGTCGCCAGATGCTGGTGAGCGCCAGTTGTACGGAACGGCGTGCCATCGCCCCCAAAGGTGTGGCATAGAACTGGCGAAGATCGACAATATCCATCTGCATGGGCACATTTCTACCACCGCCCGGCGCTGGGTTGCCACACCGAAGGAGGCCACCGATGGCCGCACCCGACCTCCAGATTTACCAGTTCCCCTGCCGTGAGGACAATTACGGCATCGTCTTGCGGGAGCGTGGCGGCTACGAAGCGATTTGCATCGACGCGCCGGAGGTGGAGCCGATCGAAGATGTGTTGGCGGATAAGGACCTGCGCCTGCACACGCTGCTGACGACGCACCATCATTACGATCATGTGGAAGGCAACAAAACGCTAAAGGCGTCGCACAAATGTACGATCATCGGGCCTGCCGAGGAGGAAGATCACATTCCCGGGATAGACCAGTCGGTCAACCATGGCGACGAGATCGAAGTGATGGGCTGCCGGGTGCAGGTCATCGGAACTCCCGGCCATACGCTGGGGCAGGTTGCCTATTATCTGCCTGACGCACGTGTCGTGTTCGCAGCCGACGCACTGTTCGCCATGGGGTGCGGGCGTATTTTTGAGGGGGATGCGGAGATGATGCACACCGCGCTGCAACGCCTTGCGCGTTTGCCTGACGACACGAAGGTCTATGCCGGCCACGAGTACACGCTGTCGAACGCCAAGTTTGCGGTCAGCGTTGACGGCACAAATGAAGTCTTGCTGCAGCGCGCCCGTGCGGTCGAGCTGTTGCGAGACGAGGGCAAGCCGACACTCCCCACGACCATTGCAGAAGAGAAGGCGACCAACCCGTTCTTGCGGGTGAAAGATCCCGCCATTCGCGCCCATCTGGGAATGGAGGATGCGGACGATGTCGAGGTCTTCGCCGAGTTGCGCGCGCGGAAGGATCGGTTCTGATGGATGACCTCAGCGTAACCGATATCGTCAGGCAGCTCGACCTCACGGCTCATCCTGAGGGCGGTTATTTCCGCGAGACATTTCGCGATGAGCACGGCACGGCCATTCTCTATCTTCTCGAGGCGGGGGATTGTTCTCACTGGCATCGCGTTCTCGGTAGTGCGGAAACGTGGCACCATCTCGCAGGCGGACCGCTGGCGCTGACCCTGTCGCCCAACGGGCATGACGCGGAAGCCCATCGGCTCGGCAAGGCTATCAACATGGGTGAGACCCCGCAGCACACGGTTCCTGCCGATTGGTGGCAGACGGCGGAGAGTCTCGGACACTGGACGCTCTGCGCCTGCACGGTTGCGCCCGCTTTCCAGTTCGAGAATTTCGAGATGGCGCCGCCGGATTGGCGGCCTGTGCCACGCGGCAGTTAGGCCGTGCCAGTTTCGACTTCTTCTTCCGCTGGGCGATCAATCGGCCATGGCAGCGCCTTGCGCGGGCGGCCATAGGCGTAGCCTTGCAGGTAATCGACGCCCCATTCGTGCAACATCGTGGCGGTGGCATCATCCTCGACCCACTCAACCACGGTGCGCGCTCCTGAAAGACTGGCCAGTTTCACCAGCGATTGGATGAAGATCTGGTTTTCGACATTGTCTTCCAGATCCACCGCGAACTGCCCGTCGATTTTGATGACGTCGAATCGCAGCGTTTTCAGATTGCGGAACGAGGTGTAGCCCGCGCCGAAATCATCGAGCGCGACGCGGCACCCCAAATCCTCCAGCGCGCCGATAAAGCGGTGAGCTTCGTCATCGGACTCGGCGGCGTGGGATTCGGTGATCTCCACGATCAATCGCTCAGCGATATCGGGACATTCATGGATGGCATGGGCGAGCTTGGACAGCCATTCGGCGTCGCAGGCCGTCTCGTTAGATACGTTGAGCGAGAAACTCGCCTTGCTGCAGCGTTTCATTGTCTCGATGGCGAGATCGAGGGCGTGGTGATCGACTAATCTGATCAGACCGAGGCGCTCGGCGATGGCGACGAAATCGCCGGCTTCGATAGAACTGCCGTCATGTTCTTGCAGGCGCACGAGCGCCTCATGGAAAGCGACCTCGCCCGTCTTCGCGTCGACGATGGGTTGCCAGACGAGGTGGATGCGGCCCTCGCGCAGGGCGTTGATGATGTTCTCCGCCATGACGCCAGCTTCCAGACGCTGGCGTTCGCGTTCTGGGTCCGGACGGTACATCGCGACCACGTTCTCGCGGTTGCGGCGGCTTTCCTCCAGCGCCTGATTGGCGGCCATGAAGGCAGCCCGGCAATTGCGCGCGTGCTGCGGGATCGACACGCCTCCGATGGAAATGGTGAGTGCAATGGAACCGCAATCTGTCACGATCGGTTCGTTGCGCAACACGTTCAGCATCCGGTAGCCTGCCACGAGCATGTACCGGTCATCGCATTCCGGCAGGACGACTCCGATCTTCGCACCGGAGAAGCGGCCCACGATATCGGTCCCACGCAGGTTTGCCTTGATGCGCCGAGCAGCCTCGCTCATCACGGCATCACCCGCCTCGAAGCCGTAGACCTGATTGACCAGATCGAAATGTTCGAGCCCCAACAGCATAAATGAAGCGGGCTCGCCCCCTTCGCCCAACGTTTCGAAAAGCGCGTCGAGTTCGACCGTCAGCCGAGCGCGGTTGAGCAGGCCCGTTAGCGGATCGAAGCGCGACATGCGGTCGATGCGCTCCTCTCGCTTGCGCCGTTCGGTGATGATGCGCACCACGCCATGGGCATGGGTCGTGCGGCCTGAGTCCGGATCAGCGAACCAGCGACCTGTATCTTCCAGCCAGATGTCCTGACCGTCGCGCAAATGCCCGCCCGAAAGCGCGTATTGCACCTGATAGGGTACGCCGTGGCCCTCGTCCTTCTGCTCGCTTTGGGCGAGCGCTGTGCCGCGGCTTGCCGCCGTGCCGGGGACGAGAAGCGCCTCCCAATTTCGGTTGGTCATCAGCATGCCAGGGTCGCTAATGCCCAGCAATTCGCTGGTCCCCTCGCTCCAGTCGAGAAAATCGTTGGCGAGGTTCCACTTGTAGACGGCTTCGCCAACGGAAGCGAGAACCCCATCTGCGGAAAGGCGGCGATCCACGGCGCGCTGCTGCTGCAGATGCGGTTGCACGGTGGCGGTGAGCGGCATGACGATCCTAAAAGCGCGCGGAATTTGGCGGACAGGCTAGTCTTCGACGGTTAACGAAGCGGTAACCACGTTAGCGAATTCAGCTGCCGAGAAGACCCTTCAACGCATTGTCCCAGGCCGTGTTTTCACCTTTCCATTCGCTGTCGCCGGGTTCGATTTCGATGATCTTGCCGCTTTCCGTCAAAGGTCCGTCCAAGCGGTCGCTGCGGGTGATGAGCGCAAGGCGCGTATCGGCGGTGAAGGTTGCGTCGAGAGCGGATTTGAGCCGGTGGAGACGCTTGGCATTGAGCAAGTACTTCTCTGCCTCGTTCTGATCGAAGACATCACCAGCCAGATTGTTCTGCGTGTTCGATACAACGAAGATGGTGTTCGCCGGGTCGAGGGTGAGAAACTGCTCGCGCTGATAGGCGAGTTTTTCAGCCTCCCTCGCCGCGGTTCTGTTGATGTCGAGCTTTCGCACATCACCGTCGCGCCACGTGTAGCCGTGCCAGAAATAAAGGTCGTGGCGCGGCCAATAGGGTTTGTCGCGGCGGATAGTGAAGTCGCTGGTCTGCGGCGTCTCCAGCCGGCTCTCCAGCCACGAGACCGCGCTGTCCGGCGGGCAAATCAGCCAGTCGAAAGGACCCTTCTGGAACGTTGCGATGTCAGGATTTTCTGCTGCAAATCGCGCCAACTGATGTGCGCTCTGACACGACATGCCCAGGCTTGCGAGCACCGAACGCGAAGATGGTTTTGACAGGTCCATGACACAGCCTTACCGCTTCATCGAACGAATTCGCAAACGGGCGGCACTGATGCCAGCATATGAAGACTTGATGGGCCATATGAGCCGTGTTCAGGCGCTGTCGCAGGTGGCGGGACTGCTGTCCTGGGATCAGGAAGTGATGATGCCGCCGAAGGGGGCTACAGCGCGGGCTGAACAGGCGGGCGCGCTGGAGGGTGTGTCCCACGGGCTGCGTACGGACCCGCGCGTGGGAGAATGGCTGGCGGCATTGGAGGATGCAGATCTTGACGAGGTGCAGACTGCCAATCTGCGCCTTATCCGCCGCGCCTTTGACCGTGACTCCAAGGTGCCTGCGGCACTTGCCGAAGAATTGGCGCGAACGACGGCACGGGCGCAGGGCGTTT
>JBCCRF010000055.1:0-12374 GCA_039208305.1 Pseudomonadota bacterium | reverse complement strand
GTTCACCAACCCGTCCACCAACTCCTACAAGCGTCTGGTGCCGGGCTATGAGGCTCCGGTTCTGCTGGCTTATTCGGCCAAGAACCGTTCGGCCTCCTGCCGCATCCCTTACACGTCTTCGCCGAAAGGCAAGCGTATGGAAGTGCGCTTCCCGGACCCGATGGCGAACCCCTACCTCGCCTTCTCGGCCATGCTGATGGCCGGTCTCGACGGCATCAAGAACAAGATCCATCCCGGTGAGCCGATGGACAAGGATCTTTACGACCTGCCGCCGAAGCAGCTGAAGCGCATCCCAACCGTCTGCGGTTCGCTGCGCGAAGCCATGGACGCGTGCAAGAAGGACATGAAGTTCCTCACCGAGGGCGGCGCCTTCACCGAAGATCAGATCGAGGCCTATATCGAACTGAAAGAGGAAGAAAACATCCGCTACGAGCACACCCCGCACCCGGTGGAGTTCGACATGTACTACTCGCTCTAAGCGCGGGCCATTCATCGAAAAAAGAAAGGGCGGAGCCGTTGGCTCCGCCCTTTTTCTTTGGCGGCCCTGAGCAGCAGACAGGCGAAAGTCTGCGACATAAAAGCCAAAGCATTAACTCGTTAAGCATCTTCATTTCTTGTTCATTCATCATGTTCAAACCGGACAGCGGTACAGACCGTTTCTACGCCGTCATCTGAACAAGGAATGCTCCCATGAAGACTGCAATCGCCGCACTTTCTTTATCTGTCGCAACGTTTGCACTGCCAACCGGTGCAATGGCAGCTGATCTCGACCCGCCCATCGTCACGACCGGTCCTGCAGGAGGCCTTTACATGGCGGCTCGCGCCGGCGCTTCGTGGGCGGAAGAAACGGATTTCAACGTCGGCGCCCTCGGCATCGCCTCGGTAGAGAACGACTACGATCCAGGCTTTCTCGGCATTCTGGCGGTGGGCTACGACTTTGCGAACGGGTTTCGCGGCGAATTGGAATTGTCCTATTCGAAATACGACATCGACACCCATTCGGCATCGCTCATCGGCGGTGGCGTGACGCCCTTCCCTTCGTCGCAATCTTTCGGCGACGCTGAATCCTTCGCCGTCATGGCCAGCGCCTACTATGATATCGATCTAGGTGGCATTGATCCCTTCATCGGCGGCGGTCTCGGTTGGGGTCGGGTTGAAGCGGACGGGTTTGGCGTTTCGCCGCTCATTGGCACTCTCCCCGGTGGGGTTGCTCTGGACGATTCCGACAGCGGCCTTGCCTACCACATCACTGCAGGCCTCTCTTTCGACATCACCGATAGCCTGAAAGCTGAAGTCGGCTACCGCTATCAGGGCATCAATGCCGATCTTGCATCGGTCACGGGCGCAAGCCGCAGCTTCGACCTCACCAGCCACAACGCTTTCGTCGGGCTGCGCGTCGGCTTCTAGTTGTTGTCCGCGTAGCGAATTTCATGAATTGAGGGGCGAAGCCGGTGGCTTCGCCCTTTTTCTTTAGACGACCGGCAACGGCCGGGGCGTCATCGCGTTATCGTTTCAGAGCATTTCTGAAAGGACGCATTTCATGACCAAAAACATCCTCATCACCGGCGCATCGTCCGGCATCGGCGCAGCCTGCGCGCGGCATGCCGTTAAGGCGGGGCATAAGGTGTCGCTGGCAGCCCGTTCTACCGATAAGCTGGACGCGTTGGTGGACGAACTCGGCCCCGAAAACGCGCTCGCCATCGCCTGCGATGTGACGAAGCCCGACGATCAGCGGGTGATGTTTGACAATGCCGAAGCAAAGTTTGGGCCGCTGGACGTGGTGTTCGCCAATGCGGGTCTCGGCGCTTCGCTGACGGGTGATCTCGACAAGGACATTCCACAATTCGAGACCATGATCATGGTCAACTGCTTCGGCATGACCGTGACTGCAAAACTGGCGCAGGAGCGCATGAAGGGGCGCGGCGGGCATCTGATCATCACCGGCTCACGCGCGGCCCATGTCACCATTCCCGGCTCCGTCTACGCCTCCACCAAATGGTATGTCGACGGCTTTGCGCGCATGATGTTCGAGCAGACGAAGGATACCGGCGTACGGGTGACGAATATCGAACCGGGGATGGTGGACACGCCCTTTTTCGACAGTGAGAAACCGCACGCGCTGCGCCCGGACGATATCGCCCGCGCGTTCATCTACGCGGTCGAACAGCCGGATACCGTCAATGTGCTGTCCGTGCAGGTGAACCCGACGCCGAAGAGCTAAGCCGCAACACGTCCGGTGATCAGCAAGGCATCTGGCGCGACAGTGACCGTAAGCCCGTCCAACTCCTCGCTCATGAGCAGCTGGCAGGACAGGCGGGAATTGGCTTCAACGTCGAAGGCTTCGTCGAGCCGATCTTCTTCCTCTTCCAGCATGTCCGGCAAGCGGTCCGTCCACTCGGGATCCACATAGACATGGCATGTGGCGCAGGCGCAGGCACCGCCACACTCTGCTTTGATGCCGATGCCGGATTCATCCGCCCAATCACGGATGATCTCCATCACCCGAAAGCCGGGCAGCGCCTCCAGCGTGGCGGAACGGCCATCGAGTGTCTTGACGTGAATGTGCATGGATCAGGAGCCCTCTTGTGCATCGACGCTCTGCCAGCGGCGTTGCCACGGGCGTTGACCAGCCACAATCTCGGCTCCCAATGCGGGCTGGTAGAGTTCGAGTATTGCCGGAGAGCGGTCCTGTTGCAACGCCTCAATTGTTGGGCCGTGGCTGACAAGCAGTTCGTCAAAGCCGCAACGCCAGAAGAACAGCACCTGATCGATGCGAATATCACCGGTTGCCCGCAGCGTACCGTTGAACCCGTGCCGCTCCCGCAGCCACCGAGCCTTGGAGTAAGACGTGCCGTTGGCGAAACTGGGAAAGTCGAGCGAAACCAGCGCGATGCTGTTGAGAGAATCGGCAATCCCTTCCACCTCATCAAGCGGATCGAGATGCACGCCAATCTTACCATTGCGCCCTGACGCCAATGCTTCTGCGATACGGTCAACGGAGACGATCACATTGCCTGTATCCGGCACTGGCTGTTCACCTTCGACCCGCAGCCAGCCGTCCTCGCGTTCACCCGATTGGTCGAACAAGGTGCTCATCACGCGGCCTCCTGCTTTTTCGGATGGGAGGGGGGATAGAGCGAGGCCTTAAAGGGTGCGGCGCCGACACGGCGATAGGCCTGCAGGAAGGTCTCGTCATCAGTCAGGCGTAGGCCAAGATAGGTTTCCACCAGCGTCTCCACCGCATCGCCGATCTGCTCGGCACCGAAGCCGGGGCCGATGATTTCACCGACAGCCGCCGTCTCGTCGCCAGAGCCGCCAAGCGTGATCTGGTAGTTTTCGACACCGCGCCGATCGAGGCCGAGAATACCGATATTGCCCGCATGGTGATGCCCGCAGGCGTTGATGCAGCCGGAGATTTTCAGCTTCAACTCTCCGATTTCCTTCTGCCGGTCGAGATCGGCAAAACGCTTGGAAATGTCCTGCGCTACCGGAATTGAGCGGGCCGTCGCCAGCGCGCAGTAGTCGAGACCGGGGCAGGCAATCATGTCCGTGATGAGGCCGGCGTTGGATGCAGCTAGTTTCGCCTCCACCAGGGTGGCGTAGATCGCGGGCAGATCGTCCAGCTTCACATGGGGCAGGATGACGTTCTGCTCGTGGCTGATCCGAAGCTCATCGAAGGAGTAACGCTCACCCAGATCGGCCATCACCTCCATCTGCGCGTCGGTGGCATCGCCCGGCGCTTCGCCGGTACCTTTCACGGCGATGGTGACGATACCGTAGCCGTCCCGCTTGTGAGCGTGGACGTTCTGTGCGGCCCAGCGGGCAAACCCCTTGTCGCCTGCGATCGCCTTCTCGAATGCCTCGCTTTGCGCTGGCAACTGCTCGAAATCTGGTTCTGCAAAATAGGCCGCGATGTCATCACGGTCTTCCTGCGGCAGGTCGAGAACGCCACCGCGGATGCGCTCAAACTCGGCTTCCACGTCCTTCTTCAATTCGTCCAGACCGGTCTCGTGAACCAGGATTTTGATGCGCGCTTTGTATTTGTTATCGCGGCGGCCATAGGTGTTGTAGACGCGCAAAATGGCCTCGCAATAGGCCAGCATATCGGCTTCCGGCAAGAAGTCGCGGATCATTTTGCCGATCATTGGCGTGCGGCCCATACCGCCGCCCACATAGACGCGCAGGCCCAACTCGCCATCGTCATTGCGGCGCACTTCGAGCCCAATGTCGTGGAACTGCATCGCGGCTCGGTCCTTCGGCGAGCCAATCACGGCGATCTTGAACTTGCGCGGCAAAAACAGACATTCCGGATGCACGGTCGACCACTGTCGCAGGATCTCTGCATAAGGACGCGGGTCCGCCACCTCATCGCCAGACGCACCGGCGAAGTGGTCCGCCGTCACGTTGCGGATGCAGTTCCCGGAGGTTTGGATGGCGTGCATCTCCACACTCGCCAGATCGTCCAGAATATCGGGAATGTCCGAAAGGGCGGGCCAGTTGTACTGGATGTTCTGGCGCGTGGTGAAATGGCCGTAACCGCGGTCATATTTGCGCGCGATATGCGCCAGCATTCGCATTTGAGTGCTGTTCAGCGTTCCGTAGGGTATCGCCACCCGCAGCATATAGGCGTGCAACTGCAGATAGACGCCATTCTGCAGACGGATCGGTTTGAAATTGTCTTCCGACAATTCTCCCGACACGCGCCGTTCCACCTGGTCGCGAAACTGCGCGACACGGGCCTTTACGAAATCGCGGTCGAACTGGTCGTAGCGGTACATGATGGGTTGCTTTCTGTATCAGATGGCTGCCTAGCGGACGCTTTTTGGATCAAGCGGCCAGAGGCTGCTTGGCTTGCTTACCAAGATCGAGACGGATGGTCGGGCCAGCAGCGCGGATGCGCTCGCGATTGGTAGCGGGAACGGCGATGCCATTCTCGACGGTCACAGCCATCTCGTAGGGCTCGACGACATGGTTCTCGCGGTCGCCACGTTCGGCAGCGATGCGAGTGGCTTCCAACTCTTCCTTCGTGTGGGACACGATGGCCGTATCGGGGTTCTCCACCCAGCGGCCGTTAGCGCCGAGCCAAACGGCCTCTCCGTCCAGCAGGCGGTTGGCGGTGAAAATCATGGGCTGTTTGAGGTCTGACATGATATGTCTCCTTAAGCGGCGATGAGGTTTGGGGCGGTGGCGACAAGCGGTTCGGTGCGGGCAAGGTCGAGACCTGCAACGGCTTCGCCAATGACGATCAGCGCGGCGCTTTCCACCTGCTTTTCGTCGCCGAGCGTTTCGAGATCGGCGAGCGTGCCGACAAGACGGCGGGTGTCGCTGCGACCGACATTTTCCAGCACAGCAACAGGGGTTGAGGTGGGCAGACCGGCTTGCACGAGGCGCTGCGCGGTGCGGCGTGCGACCGTGCGGCCCATGTAAACGGTGATCGTTGCGCCAGAGAGCGCAAGCTGCGCCCAATCTGGCAGATGATCGCCATTCAGATCGTGCCCCGTGGTGAAAATGACGGACGATGCCGTACCCCGCAGGGTCAGCGGCAATTGCGCTTCCGCAGCACCTGCCAAGGCGGCGGTGACGCCGGGCACCACTTCGCACGCCACGCCGTGGCTACGCAGATGAGCGAGTTCCTCCCCTGCCCGACCGAAAATCATCGGGTCACCGGATTTCAGGCGCACGACCTTCAGGCCTTCGCGCGCTTTCTCCACCATCAAACGATTGATCTCGTCCTGCGATTTAGAATGGCAGCCCTTGCGCTTACCGACACCGATGATTTCCGCATCGCGGCGGCTCATGCGGACGATTTCCAGCGGCACCAGCGCATCGTGCAGAACAACGTCTGCATCCTGCAGCACGCGATGTGCACGCAGCGTCAGTAGATCTTCGGCACCAGGGCCCGCACCGATCAGCGACACGAAGCCATCACGATCCTTCTCAGCTGTCAGCAACTCGCGGGTCGCGGCGCATGCATCGCCCTCGCGACCATCGAGCACCGCACGGGCGGGTTTTGCATTGAAGAAGCGCTCCCAAAAGATGCGACGGTCGCGACCATCTTTCATCACACGAGCGACGGCCGGGCGAAAAGCGTCGGCAAAGCGGGCGAGCGCACCGGTGCGCGGGTGCAGCAGCTGCTCGATTATGCCTTTCAGGCGGCGCGCGAGTACGGGCGCGGTTCCGTCCGTCGACACTGCCACGACCACGGGCGCACGGTTGACGATGGAGGGCGTGATGAAGTCGCACAGATGTGGCTTGTCCACGGCATTGACCGGCACGCCGACCATGCGGGCAGCAGTGACAACTTGCTGGTCCAGAGCCTCATCCTCCATCGCGGAGAAAACAAGTGCGGCATCGGCGAGATCTTCAAACTGAAACGGGCGGGCGATGTGGGTTGCACCGGACAGCATCATGGCACGATCCATGGCTTCGCTGGTTTCTTCCGCTATCACCGTAAAGCGGGCGGACGTTTCTGACACCAAACGCAGTTTAGAAGCCGCTTCATCGCCACCACCGATGATGACTATTTCCCGGTCACGCACTTTCATGAAAGCGGGAAAGACATCCATCCGGGAAGACTTGCTTGCCTCAAAGTTTTGACTGTCAACACAATGTGAAATGCTGGATTCAGTCATGGCAAAGCATTCCCTTTTACGTTAAAGGAAGGCGAACTGTGCCATCCCTTGGATGCACAGAAGATAGGCTTGCGGCCTCACCTGCATGAGGAACCGCTTTTCGAATTTCGCAAGGGGCGAGGATTATGTTTCCTCACAGAGGGCGGTCCGTGGAATTGCGGGCGGAAACGACAGGTGCGGCCCGGTGAGAGGTCCGCAACGCAAGGCTGCGCTCACCTTTATCATCGCCACGGTCGTCATCGACATGCTGGGCGTAGGCCTTGCGTGGCCAATCCTTCCGCAGCTTGTAAAAGAACTGTCGGGGCAGAGTTTTGCCGACAGTGCCTTCATTTACGGCTTGCTGATGTCCGGCTTCGCGGCGGTGCAGTTTATTATCAGTCCGCTGATGGGCATGCTGTCAGACAGATACGGGCGACGGCCGATCCTGCTGATCTCGCTGTTCGGGCTGGGGGTCGACTACATCATCCTCGCGCTTGCGCCGAACCTGTGGTGGCTGGTGGTGGCGCGTATCATCGCGGGCATGTTCAGCGCGACGGTATCCACGGCCAACGCCTATATCGCCGACATCACACCACGCGAAGAAAGGGCTGCTGCCTTCGGTCTGCTCGGAGCCGCCTTTGGTGTCGGCTTCACGCTTGGCCCGTTAATCGGCGGTGTGCTGGGCGCTTACGACTTGCACTATCCGTTCTATCTGGCGGCGGCGCTCTCCTTCATCAATTTCGCTTTCGGCTATTTCATGGTTCCTGAAAGCCTGCCGGAGGAGAAGCGCACGGCCATCGATATACGCAAGGCGAACCCGTTCAAAGCCATTCTTTATGTGCGCCGCTACGCGTCGCTTGCAGTGCTGATCGCCGCCTTCTTCCTTACGGGCCTCGCGCAGCAGGGGCTGCAGGGCATCTGGGTGTTGTGGACCGAAGCGCAGTTCGACTGGGGCGTGGCGGAGGCCGGGTATTCATTGGCCTGGGTGGGCGTCTGCATGGCCTTCGTGCAAGGCTATCTGGTGCGGGTTGTTGTGCCGAAATTTGGCGAGCGGCGGGTGCTGTTCGGCGGCTACATCATTTCCACCATAGCTTTTGCGGTGCTGCCCTTCATGACAGCTGGATGGCTGATCTATCCCGGCATCGCCTTCCACATTCTGGGCTGGGGCCTTTGCGCGCCGACGCTCACCGCGCTGATGTCGCAGAACGTGCCGGACGACGAACAGGGGCTGCTGCAGGGCGTGCTCGCTTCGATCAACACGCTAGCGATGATCATCGGTCCGCTGTTCGCGACTTATATCTTCTCGAAATCCGTGGGTCCGGAAGCTTGGTTCGCTCTGCCCGGCACCTACTATTTCTTCGGGGCCGCTTTGTTTATCGGTGTTGTCGTGATGGTGGCAACTGATATGCGGCGCTACGGGGCGGTGCGCTAGGCGAGGGTCACCGGCAAGGAGACGAGACCGTTCTGGCCCATGGAGGAGAGCAGCTTCGGTTCCCCTGCCCGTTCGATTTTTGCAAAGCGCTCGAATAGCTTCTGGAGCGCAATGCGCGCCTCCAGCCGTGCCAGTTGAAAGCCGAGGCAGAAATGCACGCCCGTGCCAAAGCCAAGATGTGGATTGGGCTTGCGGTCGAGGCGGAGATCGTCTGGGGCGTCGAACAGCGCAAGGTCGCGGTTCGCGGCGGCGATGTGGGCCATCAGCGTATCACCTACCTGCAATTCCGTGCCGAAGAACTCCCCCGCGGCATGCACCTTGCGCGGCTTGGTCATCTGCACCGGCGCGCAATAGCGCAGGAACTCTTCGACCGCGAGCGGCCAGCGGTCGGGGTTGGCGCGTAATTTCGACAGCTCCTCGGGCCGGTTGAGCAGCTCATCGATGGACAGGCTGATGAGATTCTTCGTCGTCGCGTGTCCGGCTACCAGCAGCAGGAAGGCCATCGCGATGATCTCGCGATCGGTCAATCCGCTCTCGCCCTGCCCTTCCACCAATCCTTTCAGGATACCGGGAACACCTTGTCCTGTACGAATGACTTCGATCTCACGCGCGAGCGCGGTCTGCGCCCGCTTCAGCGGACCCATCATCGCGAGGAAGCTGATCATGCCCGTCACGCCATCGAGACGACGTGCGGCATCGAAGAAGATGGTGCGCGTGTCCTCACGTAGGCCGATCAAATCGGCGATGACCGCCACCGGCAGAGCGGCGGCGTAGGTCGGGACCAAATCGACCGCCTCGCCCTTCGGTATGGCAGCGAGCAAGGCATCCGCCTGCCGCTCAATGCTCGCGGCCATGCCCTGCACGGGGCGACGGGCGAAGGCATCGTCCACCGCCTGGCGCAAACGCCGGTGCTCCGGGTCGTCGCTGGACAGCATATTGTCGGCAAGGTTCTGCAGCGCCGACGGCATCCACCATTGCAGGCCGGTCACATTTCCACGCGTATCGCGCATCTGAAATCGCTCGCTATCCTTCAGCAGTGCAGAAGCCGCGGCATGATGGGTGACGAAATGAACATGCCCGATGATCGGCAAGCGAAGCTGCACGATAGGCCCATCGGCGCGTAACGCGGCCAAGTCACTGAGATGCTCAAGACTGCGGCGCTGTCTCAGCATGGCGTTAGCGGTTGAGCTGGCGCAGCAATTCCTGGTCCGGATACCCGTCCGACGTTACGCTGATGGAGCGCTGAAAATCGCGAATGGCGGTTCTCACGCCCTTGATGATGCGACCCGTGAGGTTGGGAACCTCGAACCCTCTAGCGGCCAAACGCGCCTGCACCTGCATGCGTTGCGCCTTGTTCAGGGTCGCACCCGTCGGCCAGTTCGGCTGGAAGGCGCCTGCCCCGCCGATGCGATCTCCGATCAGCGCAACCGACAAGCTGTAGGAATCGGATGAATTGTATTCGCGGATGATCTCGTAGTTGGACGTGATCAGAAAGGCTGGCCCTTCCTCTCCCGCTGGGAAGAACAGCGTCGCGCTGCCGGTCTTGGGAAACCGCCGTTTGCCGACAGGCTTCACCCCGCGCTTCGCCCAATCGCTCCAGTTGCGGGTTGCTGCGTCGCGGGGCAGCGATTGCGGCAGGCTGACCGGCATGCCCCAGGGCTGACTTGGCACCCAGCCGTAGCTGGCGAGAAAGTTGGCTGTGGAGGCGAGCGCATCGCCCGGCTCGCGCCATAGGTCGCGCTTGCCGTTGCCATTCATGTCCACCGCGAATTTCCGGAAACTGGAGGGAATGAACTGCGTATGTCCCATGGCACCGGCCCATGAGCCCACCATGCGGCTGGGATCCAGCTTTTCCTGTTCGGCGATGCGCAACGCGTCCACGAATTCCTTGGTAAAGAAATCGCCGCGATATTGTTTCCACGAGAGTGTCGCCAGCACCCGCGGCACATTGGATTTGCCGATATTGCCGCCGAACCCTGTCTCCATGCCCCAAATCGCGAAGACAATATTCGGGTCGATCCCGAATGTGCTGCGCAGATCGCGTGCCAAGCGGCGATTGGCCTTTGCCTTCGCACGGCCGGTTTTGACGAGTGGACCGTTCACCCGTCGAGAGATGTAATCGCCGATGGGTTTTACCAATTCAGGCTGGCGCTTGGTCAACCGATCGATGGACGGGTCAGCCGTCAGGCCGCGCGTGGCTTTGGCGATGACGCTCTTCGATATCCCCGCCTTCGCCGCACGCGCCCGCAACTCCTTCACATGGGCATCGAAACTCTCGGCGGAAGCCGCCGACATGCCCGCAACAAAGGAAACAGCGATGGCGATGGCGATGGATGAGCGGGCAAGGCGCATTTCGGTCACTCCAGCAGGTGAAGGCGAACAGAATCGACACGTTCATCATGGCCGATTCTCAACCTGGAAGTGCACTTCTGCACCGGGAATCGGGCCTCTTGTGGAGAAGCATCCGGTCAACCGATTTTTTCGTCAAAATGTCACAAAAAGTCAGAAGGCCCGGAAACAGTGGGGTAAGAAATTTTCACGGAAAAATCGTCGCTGGGGACGGACCGGCAAATATCGTTTGTTTCAGCACCCTTATCGTCAAAAGCTGTTGGGGATTCGACGTTGGTCGCACAATGGCGTATCTTGTGCCTGTGCGGACACGCCACCCCCTAGATGCTGTGGTGTCGGTTGACGGTCGCACCCAATTTGCCATTGTTGCTGACGTTGATCGCGGATGGAATTCGGTTGGGGTTTCCGCTTCCCACGATCATCATCAGGGACTGTTCGTATTGGGCCGGGGGGTCCGATCGCTCCTGACGGAGAGGTCGATACCGGAACGGATCAGGCACGGCTGATATCATCTAGCCGAGCCCGTTTTGGCGATACGCGACCTGGTAGAGGGACAGGGGCGCATAGCCAGGGTTTCGTGCGACGCATCCGCAGACGTTGGCGGGGCTGTGTCGCTTTTGATTGGGTGGCGGTGATGCGCGTGAAGTGCGGGCCGCTGAGAGAAGATTTGTGCGCTTTGAGCAACGTGCCTGAAGTGCGACATGTGAGGAAACGACGACGATGCATATCAATCGCCATTACACCACTGCCGGTCAAAACCCGTTCGACGCCGTGCCGATGCGCAAAGCTACGAGCGAGATCAAGAACCCGGATGGGTCCGTCGTCTTCAAGCTCGAGGACATTCTGGTACCCGAGCAATACAGCCAGGTGGCGGCGGACATCATTGCGCAGAAATATTTCCGTAAGGCGGGCGTGCCCGTGGCTCTCAAGAAGGTGGAGGAGAATTCCGTCCCCTCTTTCCTGTGGCGGTCTGTTGAAGACAAGGACGCGTTGAAAAAACTGCCGAAGGACGAGCGGTATGGTCCTGAAATGACGGCAGAGCAGGTGTTCTCACGCCTCGCCGGTACGTGGACCTATTGGGGCTGGAAAGGTGGATATTTCACCACCGAGGAAGACGCCCGCGCCTATTATGACGAGCTCTGCTACATGCTGGCGACGCAGAAGGTCGCGCCGAACTCTCCGCAATGGTTCAACACCGGTCTTTACTGGGCGTACGGCATCGACGGGCCGGCGCAGGGTCATTTCTATGTTGACTTCGAGACCGGCAAGCTGACCCGGTCCAAGTCCTCCTACGAGCACCCGCAGCCCCATGCCTGCTTTATTCAAAGCGTCGGCGATGATCTGGTGAACGAGGGCGGCATCATGGACCTTTGGGTCCGCGAGGCGCGCCTGTTCAAATACGGTTCCGGTACCGGTTCCAACTTCTCCCACATCCGCGGCGAGAACGAGCCGCTCTCAGGCGGCGGCAAGTCGTCGGGCCTCATGTCCTTCCTCAAAATCGGTGACCGTGCAGCCGGTGCCATCAAGTCCGGCGGCACAACGCGGCGCGCGGCCAAGATGGTGGTGGTCGACATCGATCACCCGGATATCGAGGAATATATCGACTGGAAGGTGAAGGAAGAGCAGAAGGTTGCGGCCATCGTGACCGGCTCCAAGATCGTCTCCAAGCACATGACCGCCATCATGAAGGCCTGCATCAATTGCGAGGCCGATGGCGATCAGTGCTTCGACCCGAACGCCAACCCGGCCCTGAAGCGCGAAGTGCGGGCCGCCAAGCGCAATTCCGTGCCGGAAAACTACATTGCCCGCGTCATCATGCTGGCGAAGCAGGGTTTCACCGACATCGAATTCCCCGTCTACAACACGGACTGGGACAGCGACGCCTATCTGACCGTTTCCGGCCAGAACTCCAACAACTCCGTCTCCATCAAGGATGACTTCCTTCGCGCCGTGGAAGCCGATGGCACCTGGGATCTGATCCG